>NZ_JBLKNX010000005.1:0-277552 GCF_051414055.1 Halosimplex halobium | reverse complement strand
GACGCCGTCGTCGCCGTCGGCGAGCCCGCGCTGCTCGCGGTCGCCCGCGCCGGCACGGACGCCCCCGTCCTCCCGGTCGACGCCGGCGCCGGCGTCTGCTCGGTGCCCCGGGCGGCGGTCGCCGACGGTATCGCGGACCTCGTGGCCGGCGACTACGAGCGCGCCTCGCACCCGCTGGTCGACGTGCGCGTCGCCGACCGGACCCGCGCCACGGCGCTGCTGGACCTGATGCTCGTCAGCGCCGAACCCGCGCAGATATCCGAGTACACGGTCGAGCGCGGCGACGACCGCGTAGCCCGGTTCCGCGCCGACGGCGTCGTCGTCGCCACCCCCGCGGGCTCGTCCGGCTACGCCAGCGACGCCGGGGGCCCCGTCCTGGCCCCCGACACCGACGCCGTCACCGTCGTCCCCGTCGCGCCCTTCGAGACGGACATCGACCACTGGGTCCTCCCGCCGGACGGGCTCGGTGTCACCGTCGAACGCGACGAGACCGCCGTCCACCTCCTCGCCGACGACAGGGTCGTCGGCCCGGTCGAACCCGACGAACCCGTCAGTGTGGTCCCCGCGGGAGCGATCTCGGTCGCCGTCGTCGCCGCCGGCCGGTCGCCGTTCCCACCGGCCTGAGCGCGACCGCCCTTCGCCGCGGGGTCGTCACGGTGGCCGCGCCCCGTCTCGCACACGTTCGGCCCGCGAGCGGCGGCGAGACCGCGCTGGATTGGAAAAACTCTAATGGGCGACGGACGGATCTTCCGGGTATGGTTGCATACGAGCTGTTCGGACCGGTCGACGCGGTCCTCGACAGCCACATCACCGAGGAGGTCCTCGTGATCGAGGCGGTCCTCCTCGGTCTGGTGGTCCTGAACATCGCGGCGCGCGCGCTGGCGCACCGACGCCACCTCTCCCAGGCCGAGAGCGGCGACGCCGACGAACTCTCCCGGCACCCCTTCCACGTCCTCACCAACGTCGCCCTGGTGCTCGGTGGCTTCTACTACCTCACAGTCGCCCACCACCCCGGGATGGTCTTCTCCGTCATCGCCATCTTCGTCCTCCTGACGGACATCTTCGAGTTCGAGTCCCGCAAGGTCGAGGTCCGCCGCGAGATCGACGTCGAACGCCCCAAGGCCGCCATCGGCGCCTCCGTCGTCGCCCTGCTGTACGTCGCCTACGTCACGTTCTTCTACGGCCCCCTCGGGCAGTTCCTGTAGGCCCGCTCTCCGCCGCTTTCTCGCTCGCGACAGTCGCCGACAGCTACCGAAGCGACAGGTCGCAGTGCAGTCGGCGCGCGCTGGAGCGCGCTCTCGTGCGCGCGACCGTAGCCGCGCGAGGGATGAGCGGAGGAACGGAGTGACGGAGCGAATCGGCTGGGGAGGCTCGTGGCCGTCTGCGGTGCGGTTGCGGTGCGGGTTGCGGTCCTGGCGTCCGCGCGAACGTGTGAGCGCGGGCTCGGGAGAGCGTGCTCTCCCGGTGGACTGAAAGGGCGAGGCGCGCTCGCGCCGATAGTCGCCTGAGCGGGCACTATCCGCGCGGGCGGTGCGGAGAGCGCGGATATCCCGCTCAGCGACCGCGAGCGCGGCGAGGGCTTTCATCGTTCACCGTCGAATGCGGTCGATCCAACTCCGAGCGAGCGCGGCGAGGGCGTTCAACGCCTGCTGTCGCCTGCGGTACTGACTCCAGCTAGCGAGCGCGCCGAGGGCTTTCACTGCCTGCTGTCAGTTGCAGTCACAGTCACTGCGAGAGAGCGAGTCGAACCGAGTTCGCCGGAACCACGGGGGTCCGGAACCCGCGGGAAACGGACCACCCTCTGTGCAACGACGACCCGAAGAATTCCGACCGCGTTCAGTTCGAGCGCTCGGCGTAGGCGTCGCGGAGTTCCTCGACGGCGGGGATGACGACCCAGAAGGTGAGCGCGCCGAAGACGGCGAACCAGGCCATCACGTCCATAATCGCGACGCCGAGCTGCCCGTAGACGGTGTTGACCCCTTCCACCGGGGCGACCAGCTGGACGCCGCTCCCCTCGAAACTGGGCGTGCGATACCAGCCGGCGAGGGTCAGCCACGCGAGCCCCGCGGCCGAGAAGATCGCCATTCCCTTCGCGAATTCGTCAGCCATTGTCGGATCTTTCGTCGGTTTCTTCTTTAGCGTTTCCCATTCCGTCGGCCCTGAACCGCGTCGAGAACGCGTACGTGACCGCGCCGGCGACGATCAACCCCACGCCGGCCAGCGCGACCAGCGGGTCGACTTCCGACAGCTCCGCCGTCGCCCGGTCGGTCGCCACGTCGAGCACCAGGAACCCGCCGACGACCGCCGCTACGGCGAACAGCGTCGAGAAGACGGTCACGCGCTTGTACACCGCGTCGGGGACGACCACTTCGCGACCGCGCGCACCCGCCGGGTCGTCGCTCCCGCCGGAGTCGGCAGCGGCGGAGTTGGCACCGGCGGACCCGTCAGTGGCGGACCTGTCGGTGGGGGACGGGGAGTCGGCGACAGAATCGGCGTCGGCGACGGCTGGGTCGTCCGTCCCGTCGGCGGCCGCGTCGGGCGAGTCGCCGGGGCGGGACGGGTCGGCCATCTACTTCGGTGGCCGCAGGCGGTAGTACCGGCGGTTGAGGTTGAACATGTACCCCTCCCGCATCGTCCGGAGGACGGCGTAGCTGAGGAACGCCGCGAGGACCGGGAGCAGGAAGGTCAGGTCGAAGATGAGATGGGAGTCCATCGGGATGAGGTTCTTGACCGACAGCGCGGCGATGGTGAAGGCGAAGACCACGCCGCTGACCCCGACGGCGGCCCAGAACGGCTGCTCGACCGGGCGGCGGGCGCTCCCCTTGTTGAGGAACGGGACGATGGCGACGAACCCGACGACGACCAGGTTGGCGATGACGCCGTACGTGCGGTCGGCCATCAGCTTCTGGCCGCCGAGCAGGCTGATCTCGGGGTTGAGCGGGCCGAGCTTCAGCAGGCCGAACGACCAGTAGAGGTACCAGTCGGGCAGGATGATCGCCGGCGTCGACGAGGAGTCGGCCGGCGGGCCGATGTGGGGCGGCAGCGCCGCCGAGAGGAAGATGATCATGCCGACGAAGAAACTCGTCAGCGCGAGGTTGCGGATCATCTCGTGGGGCCAGGTCGGGAACGCGAGCACGTCGCGTTCGACGTAGCTGGACTGCTGGCGCAGGTCCTGGTCCTCGCGGCGGGAGCGCTCGAAGTACTCGTAGGTCAGCCGGGCGAGCCCCTGCTTGCGAGCCTTGCGCTCGCTCCAGGTCGGGGTCTCGTCGTCCGGCGGGACGATGCCCGTGCCGTCGGTGCGAACTTCCTCGCTGTCGTCGTTGTTCTCGCTCATTGTATCAGTGGGGTTCCGCGATGCCCTGCATCCAGACGATGCCGATGTGCACGGCGATCAGCCCCGTCGTGACGAACGGGAGCACGAACACGTGCAGGATGTACATCCGCTGGACCGTCGACTGGCTGAGGGTGAACCCGCCGAACAACAGCTGGGCCACCCACTCGCCGATCAGTGGTATCGACAGGCTCATCTCGACGCCGATCTGGCCGGCCCAGAAGGCCAGCTGGTCCCACGGGAGCAGGTAGCCCGTGTACCCGAAGACCATCGTCAGCGAGATGAGCACGATGCCGATGATCCAGTTGAGTTCGCGCGGCTCCTTGTACGCGCCCGTGAAGTACACCCGCAGCATGTGCAGGAACACGGCCGCGACCATCACCTGCGCCGACCAGCGGTGGAGACTCCGGAGGAAAAAGCCGAAGTTCAGGTCGGTCATGATGAAGGTGATGGAGTTGTACGCGAGGTCCGGCGTCCCGTTGGAGGCGCCGGCGCCGGGCGCGTAGTAGAACCCGAGCAGGGCGCCCGAGATGGCCGCGACGACGTACGCGATCGTCGAGAACGACCCGAGCGCGTACAGCGGGTACCAGTACCAGAACTTGTTGTCCAGGTTGTACTGCTCGGTGTGGCTCTTGGGCATCTGGAAGTTAACCTTGTAGTACATGTTCTCGAGGATCTCCAGATAGTCGACGATGCGCAGGCGCCTGTCGAGCCACAGCAGCACGGTCAGGTAGATCTCCTCGATGGCCGTCAGTTCACGGCTCTCCATCCACGATTCGTGGTCGTGTTCGTCCTTGCGTTCAATGCTCATTGTTACTCATCCGGCCGCGGGCGGGCCACGAACTGTACCTGCGTCGGGCTGAACGGGTCGTAGACCGACTGGTGACACTGGCAGTACACCTCGTCGGCGGCGTTGAAGTTCGCGCTGCCCTCCAGTTGCTTGTACCCCGGCACGCAGCAGAAGTGCGTACACTTGTTGATCCAGGCCATGAAGTCCTGCTCGGTCGCCGCGTCGATGAAGTTCCGGATCGAACTCGGGAGGTCGCTGAACTCCCCCTCGCCGTTGGCCATCTGCGAGACCTTCGGCGAACGGAGCACCTGCACCGGGATGGTCTTGGCGTCCTCGCCCTGCGAGCGCCACGTGGCGCTGGCGGGCTTGCCGATGCCCTCGTTGCCGATGCCGTTGCCCCACGTCTCGTAGTCCTCGAACATGTCGACTGTGAGGACGGTGTCGCCCTCGACGTCCTGCTGCCAGTCGTAGGCGGGCGGCGGGCTCGCCGACGCGCGGAGCATGTTGTCCGCGTCGGCCTCCGGCTGGACACCCTGGTACTGCTCGAGCCCGCAGTACTGGAACCACTGCGAGGAGTAGGTCGTCCCGCCCAGGTCCATCTCGGCGACGGTCCGCTCGACCCCGGCGACCGTCTCCGTGCTCGCCTCGGGGAACAGCCCCCGCAGCTCGCCCGCGTCGGTCACCTCCAGCGGGACGATGGGCATCCCGCGCGGCGCGGGCCCGTCCGTGTTCTCGATCGCGATGTACTGTGTCGGGCCGCCGCCGCCGCCCGCCGCGGACGTGACCGTGTTCACGGCGGCCGCGCCGCCCGTGCCCACGCTGGCCAGCGCGGCGCTGCCGACGACGCCCTTCACGAAGCGGCGTCGGCCCGTCTCGCCCGGATACTTGTCTTCGTCCAGTGGCATTGTTATCGTTTGTAGTAGGGGTAGACAGCTCGTTTCACGCTCTCGAGAGGGTTCCCGTCCGCGAACGACGTCCCGTCGACGTCCTCCTCGCGGATGTACAGGTCCTCCCACTTGCGGCGCCGTTTCTTGACGATCATCACGTCCGGCAGGAACTCCTTGCGGTAGACCATCAGGATGAAGGCCAGGTCGACGAAGATGATGGCGAGGATACCGCCCAGATACATGTTACCCAGCGGACTGTACCCCCAGCCGTTCACGAGGCCGAACGTGAACAGGCCCACGAACACGACCTCGACGATGGTCAACAGGACCAGCGCGACCGCAGCGGCCGTGCTCTCGCGGGCCGGTTCGTACCGGTGGATGTCGCCGTACGTGCTCCCTGACGATGACATCAGTTGTTCCCTCCCTTGGCGTTGGGTGATTCACCGTACTTCAGCAGGAAGAAGGTGAACAAAAGCGAGACGACCATCATCACGATGGTCGAGATGCCGACGTAGTGGGGGTGGAAGGGCACGCCCATGTGCTCGGGGTTGAGCGGCGTCTGTCCGCCGCCGCCGACCTCCTCGGTCTCGACGTCTTCGCCGACGGCGATGGCACCTTTCATGCCCTGGCCCTCGTGGGGGGCGCAGTTGTACGTGTACATACCGCCGGTCTCCAGCGTGGCCTCGTAGGTCTCGCCCTCGGCGATCGTGGCGAACTGGCCGCCTTCCGTGCCGTCGAGACTGCCGCCGTCGGGCTGTTCGGTCGGCTTGACGTTGTGACCGGGTGAGACGAACTCGAAGACGACCGTCGTCCCCGACTCGATCCAGATCTTCGTCGGTGCGAACGAGAAGTTCCCGTCCGGGCCCACCTGAACGGTCACTTCCGACTGGCCCCGCAAGTCCTCGTAGCTGCCGTTGTTCGCGTCGCTCACGTAGGAGGGCCACACGGGCTGTACGCTCCCGCCACCGCCCTCCTGTGCGGCGGCCGTGCCGGCGCCCGCGGCGACCGCGGACGCGCCGCCCGCGGCGCCGCCGGCGGTCCGCAGAAAGTCCCGTCTGTTCATACAAAGGGTGGTCGGTACCGAATTTGTATAAACCCACCGAATACGCACGCAGGCGCGCGATTAGCCCCGCGCCGGCCGGAGATATTCGGGTCGTCGTCGCCCCGACGGGGCCGGTCCGTGCGAACCGCTCTCACTCGGCTCGCGACCGCCCGACGCGCCCTACACGGCTGGCGGTCACGCCTCGCCGGCCGACCGCTGGCCCGCTCAGACTTCGTCCGGCCCGCCGTCGCCGCCTCCGGAGGGCCGGCCGGCCGCATCCTCGCCCGGCTCTCGCTCCGAGGGCTCCCCCGGGATCCCCGGCGCGTCCTCGGGTGACTCCTCGTCGGGGAGGAAGTCCGGCCGCTCGCCCGGTTCGAGTTCGACCGCGCGCAGGCGGTTGCGGTACTCCTCGGCCCGGAACTTGTCCGACAGGCGGGCGTTGGCGACGACGCCGAACAGCAACAGCCCGATCGCGAGGAACACGACGCCGCCGAGCAACATCGCGACGACGTTCAGCGAGCGCACCGACCCGCCGCCCGGCGGCGAGACGATCCCGAGGAAGAACACGAACCACCCGCCGATCAGCACGAGGCCGGCGAGCACCTGGATCCCGGCGACGACCTGCAGGACCGTGTTGCCGAACTCGCCGCTGCCCTCGGGGACCTCCTGTGGCTCGGGGAGCAGCTCCTCGGGCGGCGCGTCGGGCACGTCGTACGACTCCATCGACGCGAGCGCGACCGTCGGCTTCACGTCCCGGAGGACGGTGCCGTGGCCCTCGACGGAGCCGTCGGCGTAGACGGTGGCGTACCCCTCGTCGGAGTAGGCCACGATGCGGTCGTCGTGGCGCTCGACGCGGGCGAACACCTCCCGCTCGGCGACCCGCCGCTTGAGGTCGGCCTCCACGCGGTCGAGCAGCTCCTCGCCCGTGATCCACGACTCCGGGTCGAAGACCGCCTCCCACTCCTCGGAGGACATCGACGCCATCTCGTTCGGGCCGAAGTCGTCGAAGTCGTACTCGGCCTCGACCTGCTCGCGCAGCGCCTCGATGGACTCGGCGTCCTCGCCGGTCCCCTCCTCGGCCCCGGCGCCGTCGGCCTCCGACGCCTCCTCGGCCCCGTCGACCCGTTCGTCGGCGGCGTCGCTCATTGTCGGAACTCCGGCCCCGAGGGGTAAAAGCGCCCCGACCCGCGGCCCGAACCCGGTCGATCCACCCCCGAGACGGTCGACCGCCGCACGAGCGCGACTTAGGGCGTCGGCACCCAGGCCGCGGCCGGCAGGACGCCCGCCATCGCCAGCGCGGCGACGACGCCGGACGTGACGACGATGCTCGCCGCCGGCGGGTCAAGGTGCGTCGCCGCGTGCGCGTAGAAGATTCGCTGGGCGACTTCGCCGAGCAGCCCACCGACGACACCGAACGCGCCGCCGGCGACGAGGGCGACACCGAGCGGGACGGACCCGGCGACGGCGCCGGGTGCGGGCGCGCCGCCGGAGACGCCCGCCAGCGCGACCACGACGGTGCTCGCCGGGAGCGCCATGTGGTGCGTGACCGGGATCTCCGCGACGCCGGCGCAGAGAAGGAACAGCACCGCCACCGTGATCCCGAACGCGAGGAACGCGCTCCCGGTCAGGTAGGCGGTGTACGCCGAGAGGACGCCGACGACCGCACCGAGCGCCGCGACTTCCTCCCAGCGGTACTGGTGGGGGAGCCACGGATCGACGGCGGCGTTCCCGCGTCCGTCCGCTCGCGCGTCTGCGCGACCCGCGCCGTCGTCGGCCGCCGTCGAGTCGGTGGTCGGTCGGCCGCCGTCCGTCTCGACCGCTGTCTCGTCGCGCTCGCGCTCGAACGGCGACATGTCCAGCAGTCGACCCGCGGGCGCGCCGACCACGCTGTAGCCGAGAGCGACCCGGTGGGCGAGCGCCGAACCGACGACGCCGAGCGCCACCGGGTCGACCGGGACCGACAGCGACCCGGCCAGCGTCGCCACCCAGTAGCCGACGACGCCGAACGCGCCGCCGACCGCCAGCACGTCCGGCCGGCTGCCGAGCCCGCGGGTCACGTCCTTCGGGTCGTAGGCCTCGCCGGCCGAATCGAGGTATCCGCGCCGGGCGGCGTAGGCCACCGCCGCGGCGCCGCCGCCGAAGGCGACGTGCGGACCGAGCACTGGGCCGAACGCGACGCCGCCGGTCACGTCGACCGCCACTGTCTCGCCGACCGACCGGACGCCTATCGCGTACAGTTCGCCGACGACCACGACCAGCCCCGCCAGCGAGAACGACGGCAGCGCGCCGACCGCCGCGCCGAATGCGCCGCCCGCGAACGCCGCCACCAGTAGCTCGACGGCGACCAGGTCCGCCAGCGTCATCCCTGGCGCTGGTCCTCGGCCGGCTCGGAGAACTCGTCGAACAGCGCGACGACGTTCGACTCGACGGTCTCGCGGATCTCCCGGACCGCCGCCAGGTCCCGGCCGTGGGGGTCGTCCAGCGCCCAGTCGCGCACGTCCACGCCCACCGCGGGGTCGAGTTCCAGCGTCGAGCAGCCCATCGTCGCCACGTAGTCGCAGGTCGCTAGCTCCTCGGTCGTGATCGCCTTCGGCTCGCGGTCGGCGATGTCGATCCCGACCTCGGCCATCGCGTCGACGACGACCGGGTGGACTTCGTCGGCGGGGTCGGTGCCGCCGGTCAGGACCTCGACCCGGTCGCCCAGCCCCCGGCGGTCGCGCTCGCGCTCGGCGAACGCCGTCGCCATCTGGCTGCGACCCGCGTTCTGGACGCACATCAGCGCGATCCGGACGGTCCCGTCGCCGGCGGAACCGCCACCGACGGCGCCGCCCCCGTCGGCCCCGCCCCCGTCGGCCCCGTCCCCGGCGGACCCGTCGCTCATCGCTCACCTCGCGTGTCGTCGAGCGCGTCGAGCAGCCGGTCGGCTCGGGCGGTCGCGTCGTAGTGGCGCCAGGTCCCCTCCTTTCGGCGGGTGACGAGCCCGGCGTCGTGCAGGTCCGAGAGCGCGTGGCTGACGGCGCTGTCGCTCACGTCCACCAGCGGCGACAGCTCGCAGACGCACAGCTCCCCGTCGGCCGCCGCGAGGTAGCGGACGATGTCGTGGCGCGTCCCGTCCGAGAGCGCCGACAGCGCCGACAGGTCCCGCTCCCGGTCGGACGGCGTCGTCGCGGCCAGCTCCTCCAGTTCGTCGATGCGCGCTTCCACGTCGGCGTCGCAACACTCCCCCAGCTCCTCGGCGAGCAAGCGCCGCAGGCGCGTCGAGTCGGTCGCCATGGCTGATTGGATGAACAACTGTTCAGATAACTGTTCCGGACGAGCGAGGCGAACCCGTTCGGCCGCGGACGTGATCCGGCGGTCGGCCCCTGGTGCGGGGAGCGAGTGGGCTTTCGGCACGTTTTAGCGCGACTGGCCGAAAGCACCGATCATGGTCACGGACAGGGTGGTCGCGACGGTCGTGCTGGTGGCCGTGACGGCGAGTTTCCCCTGTTTCGTCTACGGCGCCTGGTACATCATCGAGACCGAGCCGGTCACCTGGTCGGTATTGATGCACCACCTGAAGTTCGTGGTGACGGGGCTAATCCTGACGACCGTGCCGATGCTCGTCTGGATGGCCCCGCGCCTGCTGAGCCAGTTCGGCGGCTTCGCGATGGTCCACGCCTTCCTCGGCGCGCAAGCGTACGCCATGCTCACGTTCGGCTTCACCGGGATCGTCCGCATCTTCACTGCCAAGCGGCGCCACGACCTCTACAACGACTACGACGAGGACGTGCTCCTCGACGAGATCGGCGGCGACCAGATGGACCACTGGCGGAGCCGTCTCCGGATCGGCGTGTTCGGCTATGTCTTCTTCTGGATTCTCGCCTACGGCGCCGGGTTCGCCCGGTACGTCCTCCGCTACGACGTGCTCGAACTCCTCGGGATCTGAGACGGCGCCCGCCGGCCAGCGGCCGGTTTTTTGCCCGGAGCGGTCGAACACGACCAGCATGACCGACGAGGCGACCGCCGACGCGCCCGACGTGCTGGTCCTGCGACAGAACATCCACGGCATCCCGCCCGAGTCGTACGTCGCGGCCCTGCGCGACCGGATCCCCGACCGCGAAGTGGGCTACGCCGCCACCCCCGACGAGGAACGCGAACTGCTCCCGGAGGCGCAGGTCCTCGCGGGGTTCGAACTCGACGAACAGCGCCTCGACCGGGCCGCGAACCTCGACCTGTTCGCCTGCTCGTACGCCGGGGTCGACCACCTCCCCCTCGACGCGTTCCGCGAGCGCGGCGTCGCCGTCACGAACGCCTCCGGCGTCCACGGCCCCAACATCGGCGAGTACGCCCTCGGTGCGATCCTCTCCTTTACCCGCGACTTCCTCGAATCCCGGCGTCGCCAGCGCCGCCGCGAGTGGCGCTCCCACCAGGGCCACGAACTCGCCGGCAGCACCGTCGCCGTCGTCGGCATGGGCTCGATCGGGCAGTCGGTCGTCCAGCGCCTCCGGGGGTTCGAGGTCGACACCGTCGGGGTGCGCTACTCCCCCGAGAAGGGCGGGCCGACCGACGAGGTGTACGGCTACGACGAGATCGCCGAGGCCGTCGCCGACGCCGCCTACGTCGTCCTCGCCTGCCCGCTGACCGACGAGACCGAGAACCTGGTCGACGAGGCGGTGTTCCTGACGATGCCGCCCGAGGCCGTGCTCGTGAACGTCGCCCGCGGGGGCGTGGTCGACACGGACGCCCTGGTCGACGCGCTCCGGTGGAACTCGATCCGCGGCGCCGCCCTGGACGTGACCGACCCCGAGCCGCTCCCCGAGGACCACGAGCTGTGGACCTTCGAGAACGTCCTGCTCACGCCGCACAACGCCGGCCACACCCCCGAGTACTTCGAACGCCTCGCCGACATCGTCGCCGAGGCCGTCGCCACCGCCGAGGAGTCCGGCGAGTGGCAAGACCTGCCGAACCAGGTGGTCTGAGGTGGTCCGAGCCGGACCCGCGACTCCGGGCCGGGGAGTGCCGGTCAAACGCCGTTCTCGCCCCTCGACTCGCGGTAGCCGTCCCGGGCCTCGACGAACAGGTAGCCGACCGCGACGACGGCGGCGGCGAGCCCGAGCAGCGAATCGGACGTGAGCGGCCCGATCGAGACGGGGTCGGTGAGGACAGTCAGTGCGGCCAGCGACAGGACGGCCGCGACGGCGGCGACGAACCGCCACCGCGAGGCGACGGGGACGAGGCCGTCCTCGCCGCGCCAGGCGAGATACAGGTGTGCCCCCGCCAGGACCGCGCCGTTGTAGCCGACGAGGATCAGGGCCGTCACCGCCGGGTCGGAGGGGAACTGCGTCACTACCGCGAGCCCGGCGAGCGCGAGCGCGACGACCGTCAGGTGGACGGTCGTGTCTCTGGAGACCATGCCGGAACTGTCACCGCCAGATAATATATGCCTTCAGGTGATGGTCCGGTCGGTACCGGCGGCCGGCCTCCACCGCTACACGCGTTCCTCGACCGACCCCTACTCGCGTTCCTCGACCGGTTCGGACCGGCTCGCCCGCGTGTCGTCGCCCTCCTTGATCGCCCGCGCCTCCTCCTCCATCGCGTCGATGTCGACCTGCGCCTCCTCGTCGATCTCCCCGATGATCTCTGCGATGTCGTCGAGGCCGAGCAGTTCGCGCGTCTCGCTGTCGAAGTCGAGGCTGTCGAGACTTCCCTGCCCGTCGGCGCCGGCCGCGTCGCTCACGTCGCTGCCGGAGAGGTGCTTGCCGTAGCGACCGACCAGCGAGGTGAGCTCCTGGGGCATGACGAAGGTCGTCGACTCGCCCTGGCCGATGTTTTCCAGCGTCTCCATCCCCTTGTCGACGATGGCCCGTTCGCCCATCGACTCGGCGGATTTCGCGCGCAGCACGGTCGAGATGGCGTCACCCTGCGCTTCGAGGATCTGCGACTGCTTCTTCCCCTGGGCGCGGACGATGTCGGACTGTTTCGCGCCCTGGGCCTGCTCGATGGCCGAGCGCCGTTCGCCCTGCGCTTCGAGGATCATGGCGCGGCGCTTGCGCTCGGCGGAGGTCTGCTGCTCCATCGCCTGCTTGACGCCCGCGGCGGGGTTGACCTCGCGGACCTCGACGCTCTCGACGCGGATCCCCCACTCGTCGGTGGGCTCGTCCAGTTCCTCGCGGATCCGCTCGTTTATCATCTCCCGCCGTGAGAGCGTGTCGTCGAGTTCCATGTCCCCCAGGACGGCCCGCAGCGTCGTCTGGGCGAGGTTCGAGACGGCCCGTTTGTACTCCTCGACCTCGAGGAACGCCTTCTTGGCGTCCATGACGCGGACGTAGATGACCGCGTCGGCCGTGACGGGGGAGTTGTCGCGGGTGATCGCCTCCTGCTGGGGCACGTCGATCGTCTGCGTGCGCAGGTCGAAGGGGTAGGTCCGGTTGACGAACGGCGGGATCAGGTGGATCCCGGGCTCCAGCAGCCTGCGGTACTCGCCGAAGACGGTCAGCGCCTCCTTCTCGTAGGCCTCGACGATCTCGACCGCCGAGTAGACGGCGGCGACGGCGAGCAGGAGGAGCAGCCCTCCGACCACCGTCAGCGGCGAGATACTGGGCAGCAACTGGAGGGGTGTGGCGGAGCCAGCGAGGGCGGCTCCGGCGGACGGGATACTCATACGTATGCTAGTGCGTTACAGACAGATAAGGTGTCGCACCGACGGACGTTCGGGGCAAGGGGACCGGAGCGGCCGCGGGGACGGCGCGGGGCGGATCCGTCTCCGCGGTGCTCAGACCAGCGGTTCGTCGGGGTGGTCGCGCTCGTAGGTCTCCCGCATCGTCTCGGCGAAGCGGCCGCCTTTCGAGAGGGTGATCGTGACGACCGTGAACTCGCCGTCGGCGGGGTCGAGGACGAACACCTCGCGGGGTTCGGGTTCGTCGGGGCCGTCGTTGACCCGGTCGACCAGCGGCTCGACCGGGCGGGCGCCCGACCGGAACTCGTCGAACACCGACGGCTGGCCGGGGTCGGCGAAGACGTAGCAGACGCCGTTGACCGCGTTGTCCGTGTTGTAGGTCTGGGTGGCGTTCATGCCGTCGCCCGCGGCGCGAGTCTCCTCCCAGAGGCTCTCGGCGACCTCGAAGACCGGGTCGGCCCCCGGGACGAACGTGTAGAGGGTCGGTCGCTGTACCGAGAGTGTGCGGACCGTCGGCTCCTCCGAGCCCCAGTCCAGCGTGGCGTCGACCAGGTATCCCGGTCGCAGGTCGGCGACCGGCGCGTCGTGGCCCTCGCGGGCGACGGCGACGGTCTCCATCGTATCTCGGGCGAGAAAGCGCCACGTCTCATCGCCGCCGCCGGGCAACACACGATAGGTCCCCTCGTCCATACCGGTGGTAGGTGGAGCGGCCTGAAAACGTCGTCCATCGCCGATCCAGCCCGGCGGCGCTCAGGTCTCGCGCTCGGCCGTCCCCAGTCGCTTCACCATCTCGGGGTCGCGGTGGTCGAAAAAGAGGCTCTCGCCCGTGTCCAGATCGCCGATCCGGGCCATCTCCTCGCCCGTGAGTTCGAAGTCGAACACGTCGAAGTTCTCGGCGATCCGCTCGTCGTGGACGGACTTCGGGATGGCGACGACCTCGCGCTGGACGAGCCACCGGAGGGTGACCTGTGCGGGTGATTTGCCGTACCGGTCGCCGATGTCGGTCAGCACGTCGTGGTCGAAGATGTCGTGCTGGCCCTCGGCGAAGGGGCCCCACGACTGGTGCTGGACGCCGTGCTCGGCGAGGAACGCCGCGTCGTCGGTCCGCTGGTAGAAGGGGTGCGTCTCGATCTGGTTGACCGCCGGGACGACCTCGTTGTGCACCATCAGGTCCATCAACCGGTCGGGGTGGAAGTTGCTGACCCCGATGGCCCTGATCCTGTCCTCGTGGTACAGCTCCTCCATGGCCCGCCACGACCCATGAACGTCACCGTAGGGTTGATGGATCAGATAGAGGTCGAGGTAGTCGAGCCCGAGTCGGTCCAGCGAGCGCTCGAAAGCGTCTTTCGTCGGCTCGTAGCCTGCGTCCTGGATCCAGAGTTTGCTGGTGACGAACACCTCGTTTCGGGGTACGTCGCTGTTCTCGATCGCCCGCCCGACCGCTTCCTCGTTCCCGTAGGCGGCCGCGGTGTCGATCAGTCGATAGCCCGTGCGGAGCGCCTCCCTGACGCTCCGTTCGCACTCCTCTGGGTCCTCGATCTGATACGTCCCGAAGCCGAGCAGCGGCATCTCCACGCCGTTGTTGAGTTCGACGGATTCCATGGTAGCTGTCCGCTGAGGTAGTACGACTCCAGCCTCATGAGCGCTACCCTGGCCGGAAAGTATCGTTGACATCCTCCTCCGCGTAAACGCGGAAGAATCCCGAGCGGTGGGAGTTTCAGGTCTGCAGTCCGGTCACCGGATTACCACACCTTTCGGTCGCGGTAGTCCCACGGCATCGATGTGGTAGACTGCTGGCGGTGCCAAGCCGCCGTTACCCCTCTCCTCAACCGTGTTTGGCGTCCCAGTGTTGTTTTGGCCACGGGGACGCCAGCAGGCGTCAGCGGAGTTGGGGGTATCGTGTCGCGTGCTTTGAGCAGTCGGCACGTCGGCACACCCTTCGAGGATGTGGCGTTCACCGACTGTTCTTTCGGATACTGCCTCGTTAGGTGGGCGGACAGGCCGCCTCCGGAGGACGGTTCGGAATCCGCTCCGTTCCGACCGGTTCCTACACCCCTGTACGGCGGCCCGTCAGTTAAACGCCGGTATTCTGAAACTCAAGGGGCGTCGAACGTGGATTCTCTCCCAAGTTGACGGCGCGTATCCACCCTGAAGGCCGTGGTATTGCGCCTGCTCCGCGTATAAAAGACGGACCGACGACTCAGACTGCGTGGCTTACAGGTAGCCGCTGTCGACCAGCAGTTCGCCGTTGAGCACGCTCGCCCCGGCCGCGCCGCGCAGGGTGTTGTGCGCGAGGCAGTTGAACTGCAGTCCGTGAGAGGTCTCCTGGACGCCGCCGACGGAGACGGTCATGCCGTCGCCGAGGTTGCGGTCCATGCGGGGCTGTGGGCGGTCGGGCTCGTCGAACACCTCGATGAGCTGGTCCGGCGAGGACGGCAGGTCCATCGCGGGGTACCCGGTCATCGCGTCCTCGGCCGCCGAGGGCGACAGATCCTCGGCGGTGTCGGCCCAGACGTTCTCCAGGTGGCCGTCGATAGTCGGGATGCGGTTGCAGGAGGCGGCCACGTCGGCGTCGTGCCAGTGGACCTCGGCGCCGTCGAACTCGCCGAGCAGTTTCCGGGACTCGGTCTCCATCTTCCTTTCCTCCTTGCCGATGTGGGGGATGGCGTTGTCGATGATCTCCATCGAGGAGACGCCCGAGTACCCGGCGCCGGAGACGGCCTGCAGCGTGGCGACTTCGATGCGTTCGAGGCCGGCGGCCTCGTCGAGGGCGGCCAGCGGGGGGACCATCGTGATCGTCGAGCAGTTGGGGTTCTTGATGAGCGCGCCGTCCCAGCCGCGTCGGTCGCGCTGGACCTCGATGAGGTCCATGTGGTCGGCGTTGACCTCCGGGATGACCAGCGGCACGTCGTCGTCGGCCCGCGCGTTCGAGGAGTTCGAGGAGACGACGTAGCCCGCCTCGCAAAAGTCGGGTTCGACACGCTCGCCGACGCTGGACGGCAGCGACGAGAAGATGAGGTCCACGTCGTCCGGGACCGCGTCGGGATCGGTGGCGACGACCTCCGTCTCGGCCACGTCGTCGGGGATCGGCGTGTCGATGCGCCACTTGCTGGCCTCGCGGTAGCTCTTGCCGACGCTCGACTCGCTGGCGGTGAGCGCCGCGATCTCGAAGTCCGGGTTCGGGTCGATCAGCTGGATGAGTCGCTGCCCCACGGCGCCGGTCGCACCGAGGATGCCTACGCTGACAGTCATTGTTCCGGGATAGAGTCACCGCCATTCAAAACTGTTTGGATACGTCTACCACGGTCAGGGTCTATCATCCGCAATCCCGGGGACCGCGCGGCCGGCGCTCGGGGCGGTCGAAGACAGAACAGAGGGAGAACGGTGCGCCGCTTACGCCTCGACGGTCTGACCCTGCTTGCGGGTGACGTAGCCGGCGATGCGGTTCCGGACGCCCTTCGACTCGACGTTCGTGAGTTCGGTGACGACCTCCTTGTTGTGCTCGAAGTCCTGGCCGAAGGCGTTCGGATACCGCTCCATCAGCAGCGTCGCCGTTTTCTTGACGTAGGCGGGTTTGATAGCCATACCGACCCGTTGACCGCTCGCGCCCTAAAAGGATTCGAATCGGCGCCACGCCAGGCACTGCGGCGAGCCGGGGCGGTTCAGCCGCCCACCTCCACCGCTTCGAGCACCGCCGGCGTGTCGTTGCCGGGGTCGTTGACGGCCGTCGACACCGGATAGGTCCGCATCGGCTCGGCGGGGTAGGGGTCCAGCAGCGACTCGACCTCGTCGGGGTCGCCGGCGAGCCACGTCTCCTCCTCGTCGCGGTCGAGGATCACGGCCATCCGGTGGTGCAGGTCCGCGATAGTGTCGTTCGGTTCGGTCGTGAGGATCGTGAACGTCTCGACAGGGTCGGGGTCGCCGTCGGGGTTAGAGCCGCCGCCGAAGTCGCCGAGGCCGGTCTGCGTCTGGGGAGGCGTCCACCGCTCGTACAGCCCCGCCATCGCGAACAGGTCGTGGTCGCCGACGGTGACGCGATAGGGCTGTTTGTCGTCCCCGTCGCCGCCCGTCTCGGTCCATTCGTAGAAGCCGTCCGCGGGGACGAGACAGCGCCGCGACTCGTAGGCGTCGGCGAAGCTACGCTTCTCCCGGACTGTCTCCGCGCGTGCGTTGATGAACTCGAACGCCGAGCGGTCGTCCGCCCAGGAAGGGACCAGCCCCCACTCCATCCGCTGGATCGTCCCGGGCTCGTCGCCGGTGACGACCGGGAGTTGCTGGCTCGGTGCGGCGTTGTAGCGGGGTTCGAACTCGTACTCGAAGGTCGCGTCGAAGCGGTCCTCGATGTCGTCGGGCGGGGCGAACAGGCTGTAGCGGCCACACATGGCTACCGCTACGAGCGCCACCGCAATAACGGCACAGTCCGCCGGTCAGTCCTCGAAGAGCGCGGCGGCGAGGATGTTGGCGTCCGCCACGAGTTTGAACGCCGCGCCGACGACGCCACCGAAGAAGAAGGTCGCGCCGACGAGCATGATCCCGAGTCCGATGACCCGGCGGATCAGTCGCGCCAGCCCGCCGAACGTGAACGGATCGAGGAACATCGAGAGGCCGATCGGCAACAGGAGCGTCCCGACGAGATAGAGGATGATCAGCCGACGCATCTCCGGGTGGAGCGCGTAGGCCACTGCGGAGTCGAAGTCGACGGGCGAGCGCGCGAGCGTGTCTTCCGGTTCTGCCATGGCCCGGTGGTCGACCGGGACCCGGATAGTTGTAGGGGGCCGTTCAGGCGGTGCAGTCGCGGTGCGGGGCGGTGGCGGCGGTCCCGGTGCAGAGCGGTCGCGGGGTGGCCGCGGTGCAGAGCGGTCGCGGGGTGGCCGCGGTGCAGTCGCGGGATGGTCGCGGTACGGTGCGGTGGCCGGGAGGCCGTCTCGTCGGCCGACCCGGGGAAAGGCAGGTTCGCCAGCGTGCATCCGGCGCGGAGCGCCGGTTCACCGGACGCGAGGGAGCGCAGCGACCGAGTCGTCCGGCTTTTTTCCCCAAGTTTTTCGGCGGAGGATCCCCGCAGCGCGCCGAAGGCGCGCGAGGATCTCTCCGCCGCAAAAAGTGGGTGCGAAAGTGGGCTTATATTGCCAGGAACTGCGTGACGAGCCACTTGGTGACGACGGCGGTGATCGAGCCGACCCAGGTCAGGGCGACGAAGTGGACGTAGGTGTTGATCTTGTGGCCGCCGTCGACGGTGCGGACCATCAGCGCCGACAGCATCGCGCCGAACATGATGATGACGATCAGCAGGAACTCGATGAGCGGGATGTTGTAGACTTCGGTGTTGATGAGGCTGCCGACGTCGAAGTTGCTGGTGCCCGACTGGAGGTCGAGGCTCATCGAGGCGAGGATGTTGACGACCTGGAGACCGATGAAGAAGGCGAACGTGGAGGCGGCAGTGATCCCGTAGAGGAGGCCGATCAGCGTGGTGGTGGCCTGCTCCCGGCGCTGGCGCAGCTGCTGGACCTCCATCATGTTCTCCGAGATGAGCTCGCCCAGGAGTTTCGGGTCCCCGCCCATCTCGCGGCCGATGAGGTACATCTCGGAGAACTTCTGGATGAGCGAGGAGCGACACTCCGCGGTGAAGTGGCGCCAGGCCTCGGTCGTCTCGATGCGCATGTTCAGCCGCTTGTAGAGGTTGTCGACGTTGTCCGAGAGCGGGCCGAAGTCCTTCTTGCGGAGGGTCTCGAGCACCGTCGAGGTGGTCGACTGCTTGGCGCCCTCGGTGGCCCCGAGCGCACGGATGAAGCTGGGGAACTCCTCGTCTCTGGCCTTGATCTTCTTCTCCTCGGCGTTGACGACGAGCCCGGGGATGAGCAAGGGGAGCGTGGGGATCGCCGCGTAGAACGGCAGCGGGAGCGGGTCGAGGAAGAAGACGGCGTCGTCCAGCGTGACCGGCGAGACCCCGAGCATGCCGAGAAGCGAGAACGCCAGCAGGCCGACCGAGAGGGCGGTCCCCGCGACCGTGGCGTTGCGGATCTTCGACTCGACGGGGGAGGGTTTGTCATCGGGGTGGTACCACAGCGGGTCGTGGGGGGCCATCGAGCGGATGGCGAGGTAGAACCCCGACTGGACGAACACGTAGAGGACGATGACGGCGCTGACGGTCACCGTCGGGTTCGTACCCGTCAGGACCGGGAGGACGACCGCGAAGACGAGCGCGAAGGTCATCGAGAGGATCATCGAGAGGTAGAGGTCCTTCATGACCTCCAGGTTGTCCAGCGTGCCCTGGTAGACGGTCTTGTAGTTGGCGATGATCTGGTCCTGCTCGGAGACGAGGTAGTCGTCCAGCGCCTGGCCGGCCCCGAGCGTGTAGCCCAGGCGGTCGAAGAAGTCGGAGACGGCCTCGCTGGGGACCTGCTTGGCGCGGCGGCGGCAGGCGTCGTCGAGGCTCTGGTTCCACGTGTCGACGAGTTCCACGACGCGACCGATCTCGGCGGCCATCTCGCCGTACTGGTCCTGTTTCGAGAGCTGGCGGAACACCTCCATGCGGTCGATGTTCGTCGTCGAGAGGACCGTCATGTGCGTGACGACGAGGTGGAACTGGTTGTTGAGCTCCGCCCGCCGCTGGGAGAGCAGTATTTTCGGGTAGAAGACCGCGGAGGCGAGCATCAGGAAGCCGAGCAGGGGGATCGGCCCGCGGATCAACAGCGGGAGGTCCAGCACGAGCCCGGCGGCGACGGTCGCGACGAAGAAGACCGCGGAGGGAGCGAGGATGACGCCGAGATACCGCTTCAGCGGCATCGGCATCTGCTCGTAGGCGTCTATCAGCCCCGAGAGCATCGACGTGAGCGTGAGTTCGACGGTCCCGGCGGATTCGTCTGCGGACGCCATCACTCGGTCCTGTGGATGTCGAAGGGGAGGCCCTCCACGCCGTCGCGCTGGAAGTCCTCGATCAGTTCGTTGACCTCGTGGTACCCCAGGATACCCTCCTGAATGGCGCGCTCGATGACGCTCGCCCGGAAGTTCAGGTCGTCGTAGATGTCGCGGGTGTCCTCGTACCCGAGGAGGGTCGCGATCTGCTCCTCGAGGACGAAGGAGTTGTTCATGCCCTGGAAGACGATCTCGTCCTCGACGGGGTCCCAGTAGAACGACTGGCGGGTGACGACCCCGTCCATCTCCTTGGAGTAGCCCTCGATCTCCTGGACGGAGGTCACCCGACGAAGCACGTCGTCGCCCTGCTTGACCCGGTTCTGGAACAGCGCCACGTCGGCCACGTCCATGAACGTCTCCGGGACGTTGATCGGTTCGCCGGTGAATCGCTGGATCATCGAGACGATGTCGGAGGCGTGGAACGTCAGCATGACCGGGTGGCCGGTCTGGGCGGCCTGGAACGCCATGCGCCCCTCCTCGCCACGGACCTCACCGACGATGATGTAGTCGGGCCGCGACCGCAGCGCGGCCGCGACGAGGTCGAACATGTCGACGCTCGACCCTTCGTCTTCACCTTCCCGAGTCAGGAGCTTCTGCCAGGTGTCGTGTGGCGGCAGCACCTCGGCGGTGTCCTCTGCGGTGTAGATCTTCGCGTCGCGGGGGATGAACGCCATGATGGAGTTGAGCGTCGTCGTCTTCCCCGACGCCGTCTCCCCGACGACGAAGACGGTCTGTTCGTTCTCCAGGCAGAGCCAGAGGTACGCCGCCAGCTGCGGCGACAGCGTGCCCCACTTGGTGATCTGGAAGATCGAGAGGGGCACCTCGTCGCCCTGGCGGATGGTCAGCGAGGGGCCCTTGACGGAGACGTCGTCGGAGTAGATGAGGTTGAGACGCGACCCGTCCGGCAGCGTGGAGTCGACGATGGGGTCGCTGTCGGAGACGGGGTCGCCGATGCGCTCGCCCATGTTCTTGAGCCACTTGTCGTACTCCTCGGGGGTGCCGAAGTCGACGGTGGTGGAAAGCATCCCGTAGACGGAGTGGTCGACGTGGCACTCGTGGGGGCCGATGACGTGGATGTCCTCGTTGGCCGGGTCGCGCATCACCGGCTCGAGGGGGCCGAGCCCGACGATGTCCCGGTTCAGTCGGTAGAGGATGTTCTCGTAGGTCGACTCGGTGACCTCGACCTTGCCGAGGTTCGAGAGCTTGTTGAACCGCGAGAGGACCCCGTTCTCGTCGCTGGCGCCGCTCTTGACCGCGGTCGACTCCTGGAGCAGTTCCTCGATGCGGTCGTCGTACTCCGTGTCGCTGGTGGGGGCGGGCTTGTTGACGCTCTTCTGGAGGAGTTTGTTCCGGACCTCCTCGAAGACGACCGACTCCTCCTCGTCGAGTTCCGGCTCGATGGCGTAATATTTCATGTCCTGGCCGATGTCGCCGTAGATGTGACAGAAGATCGGCCCGCCGACGGGGTAGAGGACGTTCGGCCGGTCGGACTCGTAGTCGTCGTCGGCCTCCTCGATGAACGTGGGGAACTCCCCGGTGATCTGCTTGAACTTCTTCAGGTGGTCCATCAGGTGCGGCCGGCGCGACGCTACCTGCCTGAGTTCGTCCGAGGGTTTGGGTCGTCCGTGGTCTGTCATGCTGTACTCCTCTCTGGTGTGTTATGCGACGCTGCGCGATTCGATCACGATGCCGGTCCCCGAGCGGACGGAGTAGCCGATGGTGTCGCCGACCTGCTCGCCCATGCCGGCGAACCGGAGGACGCTGATCTGCCGGCGCACGTCGTTGCCGACCTCGATCATCTCCAGTTCGAGGAACACGTCGGCGATCGCCCGGAAGGGGCCGATGGCCTCCTCGTCCAGCGTCGAGGGGTCGACGGTCAGCATGATGACCTTCCCCTGGGAGATAACGTCGCGGAAGAACGAGATAATCTCCAGGGCAGCCTGGCGCTCCTCGTTCTGGCGGACCAGCGCCTCGAACTTGGGGTCGTTGCGGAGGATGGCGTCGAACGTGTCGATGATGATCACCTCCGAGTCCCACATCACCTCGGCGTCCATCAGCCGCTTGAGCAGCTCCTTGCGGTCGCCCTCCTCCTCCTGGCCGGAGAAGGTGTTCCCGTCGCCGATGTCGGCGTGGAGGAACAGGCAGTTCTCGTCGAGCAGGTGCTCGACCATGCCGTAGTCCAGCGAGTGCATCTGGTCGAGGAAGCTCCCGACCGTCAGTTCGGTCGAGAGCATCGTCACGGAGTGGCCCTCCTCGCAGAGGCCGTAGGCGAACCGCTGGCTGATGGCGGACTTGCCGGCGCCGTAGTCGCCCTCGACGAGGACGATGCTGCCCGGCGGGATCCCGCCGCCCAGTTCCTTGTTGATCCGGTCGCGCTCCTTCAGTCCCAGCGAGAACAGGTCGTTTGTCGCGATGCTCATGTGCGGAACTCGAACACCTCCTCGTCGCCGTTGACGACCACCTTCACGCGGTGGTCCTCGTTGACCGCCAGCGGGCTGTCGGAGCGGTCGATCTCCAGTTTCAGGACCGACCCGGGGCGCCAGGACGGCCCCTCGCCGTACAGCGACACGGTCACGTCCGTCTCGAACTGGCCGTTGACGAAGACGTTGACCGCGCCCGGATCGGCCGGTAACGTCTCCGACCCCGTGTTCTTGACGTGGAGCGTGATGTTGTCCGTGGTCCCGTCGTAGACGTTCGACGAGCCGCTGTCGCTGATGATCTCCACGTCGGTGCGCACGTCCTGGCTCACCTGCAGCCCCTGGTCGTCGATGGCGTTGCTCAGCTGGCCGACCGTGTCGGTGAACACGCCCGCGACGCTGGCCGCGACCAGCATCGACGCGATGAACAGGATCATGTGGGAGACCGAGACGCTAGCCACGGCGGACCACCTCCGTGCCGGCCGGACGAGCCGGCCGTCGCGCGAGACGCGCTGCAGCGCGTCGACTCGCTAGCACGCGGCGGTCACCTCCCGCGTGGCGGCGACGCCGGGCCCGGAGACGACCTTGACCGACCGGGGTGCCGCGTCGAGGCCCGTCTCCTCGACCGTGAGGCGCTCGCCGGGGAGCCACAGGTCCGTCCCCGGCTCCGACCCGTTGGCGGTGCCGTCGACGACGGCCGCGCCCGCCCAGCCGGTCCGGTAGCCGTTGTCCAGCAGCAGGTCCGTGTCGCTCAGCAGGAGTTTCGTCGACCCGGTGTTGTTGACCGCGACGCGGACACCGCAGGGGTCCGAGAGCACGTCTACGCCCGTGATCGCGATGTCGGCCCCGGCGATCCGGTCGGCGCGGTCGGCCGCGGCGTCCCGGGCCTCGGCGACCCGCTCGCCGGCGTTGGAGACGCTGCCGTAGAACGCCGACAGGGCGACGAACAGCCCCAGCAGGACCACGACCAGCGAGCCGCTGACGGAGAAGCCCATCAGGCGACCACCTCCGTGCCCGAGACGCCGTCCTCGGTGGCGAGCTTGACGCGGCTGGGCGTGCTGCCCGTGGTGATCTCGACGGTGAGCTGTTCGCCCGGCAACCAGAGGTACGTCTCCTCGTCGCCGTCGACCGTGGCGTTCGCCCGCCAGTCGGTCTCGTATTCGTTGTCGACCAGGATGTCCGTCCGGTTGAGCGACAGCGCCGTCGAGCCGTCGTTGGTGGCCTCGACGGTGAGCGTCCCGTCGACGTACGTCGCGGCGAGGGTGATCGCCGTGTTCTGCTGGTCGAGCAGGCGGTCCGCCCGGTCGCTCCGGGCCTCCGAGACCCGCTCGAAGCTGTCGGAGGCGGCGCCGTGCCACATGCCGAAGGCGATGAGCAGGCCGGCGAACACCAGCGCCGCCGAGCCGCTAACGCTGAAGCCCATCGGTACCACCTCCCCGGGACCCCGCGAGTTTCGAGAGCGCGACGGACTCGGCGGCGTCGCCGTCGAGCTGGCTGATGTATCGCAGGCTCCGGGTGTGGTGGTCGATCGTGAGTCCGCCCTCGCCACCCGAGCCGTCGAACCCGCGCAGGTACGCCTGCAGGTCCTCGGCGACCGGCTCGGCCACCCAGTCGATCCGCTCGTAGTAGTCGATGGCCCGCGCCGTCTCGCGGACGCCCACCCGGTCGACGAGGTACTCCAGCCACTCGACGACGACGAGCTCGGCCGCCAGCCCCTCGGGCATCGTCGCCAGGTACGGCTTGCCGTCGGAATCGGCCGCCGCTCCGGCGGCCGCGTCCGCCGCGTCGCTCCCCGGCCGGGTGCCCGAGTCCGCCGCCGATTCCGGTTCCGTGTCCGTCGCGGGTTCCGGGTCCGTCGCGGGTTCCGGGTCCGTCGCGGGTTCCGTGTCCGTCGCGGGTTCCGGGTCCGGATCGGACTCCGGTTCCGGGTCCGATCCGGCCTCGGCCGGTTCAGACGCCGTCGTATCCGCCTCGTCGGCCGATTCGCCGTCGGTCTCGACGGCGTCGTCGACCCCGTCCATCCCGTCGTCCTCGATGACCTCGTCGAAGAGGTCGTCGTCGGCCATGTCGTCGCCCGACTCCTCGAGGAGGTCGTCGGCGTCGCCGAGGTCGTCGGCGAGTTCCTCGTCGCCGTCCTCCGCGTCCGCCTCGTCGTCTCCCTCCTCGAGTTCGTCGGCCCACTCGGCGTCACCGGACTCGTACTCGTCTTTCAGTTCCGCGAAGGACTTGCCGCCCTCCCCGTCGGATGCGTCGCTCATGTCGTCGCTCCCTCCGTCGTCGTCCGCGTCGAACTCGCCGTCCAGGTCGTCGTCGAAGTCGTCCATCCCGCCGAGGTCGTCGCCCTCGTCGAGCGCGCCGTCGTCGAACGTGCCGCCGTCGTCCTCGAACCCGCCGAGGTCGTCGCCGCCACCGCCGCCCATCACGTCGTCGACCCCGTCCTCCGGGGCGCCGTCGTCCTCGACCAGGTCCTCGTCGAAGAAGCCCTCGGCGTCGGCGTTGGCGATCTCGTCGTCCAGGTCCTCCTCGTCGTCGCCGTCGTCGCCGTCGTCGAACAGCCCGAAGTTGCCGCCACCGGCGCCCGCGCCGCCCATCCCCCCGGGCTCCATGTCGTCGGCGAAGGGGTTGACCCCGCGGGTGACCATCTCGTAGATGTCCAGCAGCTTCCGGACGTTCTCCTCGACGTCGTCGACCGTCTCGGCGATCTGCTCGTTCTCGTTGCGGACGGTGTTGACCGTCGAGGAGAGGCTGCCCACCTCCGTCTCCAGCTCGTCGAGGCGGTGTTCGAGCTCGTCGGTGTCGGCGCCGCCCTCGTCCATGTCGCCGAACTCGTCGTCGCCGAACTCGCCGAACTCGTCGTCGCCGTCGTCCTCGAGACCGCCGAAGCCGCCCAGCTCCTCGTCGTCACCCTCGTCGGCCATCAGCCCGCCGTCGGCCATGCTCTCGTCGTCCTCGTCGCTCCCGTCGCCGTCGCCGAAGATGTCGATCATCTGCCGGATACTCATCCCGACGAGGCCGCTGGTCAACACGACCAGCAGTCCGGGTAGGGCGTCCGACGCGCCCGGCAGGGCCGGGCCCAGCGACTGAGCGACGGGACTCATTACGTACGTAACTCCGCTCTAACGCCCTTCAATGTACCGTTTCTGATATCATTACTGATAACAGAGGAGTTAATTCCGGCCTAATAGCGTTGAATCAACGCCGGAGAGGCGGAAAGAAACGTCGGACGTAAATTTCGAGAAAGAAAGCGAGAAACGAGCGTGTTCCCTGAAGCCCCGGGCGCGCCCCCGTCGGACGCGCGTCGGACGTTCTCCCATCCTATCGCGTGGTCGTTCCCGTCTCACAGCGTGATCGGGTCGCGGTTCGCGCTCTTGACGACGAGGTCGCCGGACCCGGTCTCGAGTCGCAGCGAGCGGCCGTGGTCGCCGCCGACGTCCTCGCCGACGACGGGGATGTCGAACTCGGCGAGGGTCCGCCGGCCCCGCTCGACGTTGCGGGCGCCGATCCCCGAGCCGTTCTCGGAGAAGTCGAGCATGTCGCTGCCGCCGGCGAGCTTCGCCGTCATACGCTCGCGGTCGGCGCCCCGCCGCTCCATGTCGGCGACGAGCGCGCGGATCCCGGAGTCGGCGAACTTCGCCTCGTTGTCGCCCTCCATCTCGTCGATCGAGGGGAGCATGGCGTGGACGAGGCCGGCGACGCCCGCCGCCGGGTCGTACACCGCCACGCCGAGGCACGACCCGAGTCCGCTCGTCGTGAGGTGTGCCTCCCCGTCGGCGACCTTCGACTCGGCGATCCCGACTTTCACCCGCTCGGGCCGGGTCGCGGGCTCGCTCTCGGTCGTCGTCCCATCGTAGACTTTCATGTGTCAGAAGATCGTTTCCACGTCGGCTTCGGTCTCGTCCGCTCGTTCGACGAGTAGCTCGTCGAGCGCCTGCCGTAACTCCGTTTCGTTCGGGAGGGCGTGGATCTCGGCGCCGAAGGCGATGTCGTCGGTGCGCATCTCCGAGTCGATGATGAACGCGTGCTCCTGGTGCTGGCCGACCTGGGCGGCCAGCGGGTCGACGATCGCCCGGCCCATGTCGTGGACCAGCCGCGGGGGCGTGTGGTCGACCGAGGTCTGGAGCACGTTCGCCCAGCCGTCGACGAACCCCGAGGTCATGATGTTGCCCAGCTCCTCGATGGCGGCCTTGTGCTGGTCGGTCAGCTCGTCGGCGTCCATCTCGACCGGCATCATCGCCTCGGCGATGTGGACCGCCGACGCCTCGTCGAACAGCACGAGGAGGAAGCCGCTCGGGACGCCCGTGAACTCGACGACGGTCCCGACGTAGGTGTCCGTGCCGATCTGCTTGGGCACGTCCTCGATGGGCGCGAAGCTGAGCCGGGTGACCTCCGCCTCGGTCTCGATGCCGGTCATCATCTCGACGTTCTCGGCGGCCTGCCGGGTGCCGTCCTTGGTCATCTCGTTGAAGACCTCGAGCTTGTCGACCGGGATGGCGTCGTCCTCGGTGTCGGCGGTCCGGGCCATCACGTCCGCGAGCGGGTCGTACTCGGGGAACATGTAGATGTAGAAGCTCACCGACTCGTCGACCCACTCGATCTCGCTCTTGAAGACGAACACCTGGTCGCGCTCGGCGCCCTCCGGCGATTCGGGCAGCATCGCCGACCCGTCGCCGGTCACGTACTCGGGCGGGGAGTGCTCGATGGTCGTCTCCAGGAAGTCAGCCCAGCCGTCGATGAACCCGCTCATCATGATGTTGCCGATCTCCTCGACGCTGGAGCGGGCCATCGCTTCGTCGTCTGCACCGCCGGGCACCAGCGACTCGACGATCGTCTCGCTGCCGGCACGGTCGAACACGAGCGCCGTGTCGCCCGCGAGTTCCCCGTCGAAGGTGAACTGGACGCCGACGTACTCGCCGTCGGACAGTTGCTCGCCCACGTCCGCGCGGTCGACCAGCGTGATCTTCGTCACGTCGACGACGGCGTCGAGACCGGTCATCTGGCACAGCGAGGCGGTCGCCTGTTCGGCGCCCTCGTGAGCGAGGCGGTTGAACGTCCCGAGCGACTGGACGTCGACCTTCATGACGGGACGACGTCCTCGATGGCTTCCATGACGCTCGGTTTCTGGAACGGCTTCGTGATGTAGCCGTCCGCGCCGGCTCTGACCGCCTCCTTCATCTTCTCCTCCTGGCCGACGCTGGTACACATGATGACGTTCGCCTCGGGGTTGGCGGACTTGATCTCGTCGGTCGCCTCGATCCCGTCGCGGATCGGCATCACGATGTCCATCATCACGAGGTCCGGCTTCGCTTCCTTGTACGTCTCGACCGCCTCGACGCCGTTCTCCACCTCCCCGACGATGTTGTGGTCCTCCTCCAGAATCTCCCGCAGCAGGTTTCGCATGAACTCCGAGTCGTCGGCTATCAATACGTCTGACATGGGCCTAACACTCCACGTGTACTGTGAAACGGGAGATAAAGGCTTCCCGTAAATTATCGGGATTGATAGCACCCGGCGACGGTCGACCCGACGGCGGTCGGGCGGTCCGACCCCGGCGGGCACCCGGTGGGGGG
The DNA here is from genome assembly GCF_051414055.1 of Halosimplex halobium. Lineage (NCBI taxonomy): Archaea > Methanobacteriati > Methanobacteriota > Halobacteria > Halobacteriales > Haloarculaceae > Halosimplex > Halosimplex halobium. The sequence continues at coordinate 249,951 of NZ_JBLKNX010000005.1, read as the reverse complement.
CCGTTCAGATCCGGAATCCGTCCTCGTCACCGACGGCGGCGATGAGGTCCGCGATCGAGTCGTCCGGGGAGAGCTCGGTCGATTCGAGCAGCCGCCGGAGGCTGCTCGGCGGGTAGCGGACGGGGACGTTGGCCTCCATGAGCAGGATCCCCAGCACCTCCTCGACGGGTGTCTTGCCGTCGATCTGCTGGGCGTACCACAGGACGAGGCTCTCGAAGATCGTCACCACGTCGTTCGAGACCATCTGTCGCTGGCGGGTCGCCCCGTCGAACGTCGCCGTGATGTCGAAGCCGTACCGCGACCCGGAGTCGTCGAACCGGGTCGCGAGGAACTCGTGGACGGCCTCCTCGGTCAGCTCCGGCGTCGGCTCGGCGGCCGGTTCCGGTGCCGGTTCGGGGCTCGACTCGGTCGACGACCCCTCGTCGACCGACGGTACGTCCCCGATGGGGTCGCCCGGGGAGACGACGTAGCGGCCGTCGTCGATCTCGGCGACGTGCTCGTCGTCGGTGATGTCGAGCTCGTCGGGCGAGAGGATGGGACCGTCGTCCCCGTCGATCGGTTCGTCGTCGCCCTTGGCCATACGCTACTGTCCGCGATAAAAGGGTTTAGTTCCGTCGAATATCCGCTATTCGACAGGTTTAGAGCTGGACAGCTTCGGCGCCCGAGATCGTCTCGGGGACGGTCAGCTGTTCGCTCGTGGTCGCACCGGACTTGGTGGTGATCTTGACGTTGATGGACGCGCCTTCGGGGACCTGGTCGCCGAAGAACGTCTCGCCGTCACCACTGGCCGCACCGGACGTGGACTTCATACGGGTCGCGTCGTCCAGCGACATGTCGTCGTCGACCGCCACGTCGTCGTGGCCGATGTCGAAGACCATCACCATCCGGTCGTCAGGGTCGTTGAGGACGGGGTGGGAACTGTCGGCGTCCTTGAAGGGGACGATCCCGAAGTGGCCGTCCGCACCGGCCGCGTCGACGCTGGAGTTGACCAGATTGTACGTGCCCGAGGGGCCGACCCACTGGACGGTCGCGTTCTCGAGGTCGATGTTACTCGCTCCCGGGGACTTCTTGACCGTGAGGTTCACGATACCGACCGACGCGTCACTGAGGTTCGACCCCGTCGCCGCCGAGACCTGCAGCCGGTTGGTGACCTGCTGTCCGGACTGCTGGCCCGTCTCTTCGGATTTCGTCTGCAGGAAGCCCGCAGTGTTGATCAGTACGCCCGCCGCGATCGCCGCCACCAGGACCATCGCGATGAACACGATGAGGGTCCCGATACCGACCTGCCCGCGGTCTCGTTCGTTGCGTTCGTTGTCTAGCATGGGATTCTCCGCCCGGGAGCCGTTCGCCGCCCCGGACTCTACTCCGAGGATTCTACGCTTCCATATTAAGGGTGTCTACCCAATTATCGATATTAAAATCGGAGGCTACCGGAACGAGGGTCGTTTTCAGCGAGGAAAAACACGACACAGATAGTTTAAAACCGGTGTTTTACGGACATCGTGGAGCATTTCACCAGGCGAAGTGAAATCTAGTATTACTTGAAAATATGATAACGCTACCGCCGTCCCCTCACTCGTAGGTGACCAGACTGTACATGACGAAGAGGTACCCGAAGGTCGTCAGCCCGCTGTTGACGAGCAACAGCGACCGCGGGCCCGCGAAGCCGGTCAGGAAGGCGCTGATCATCGTCGCGGCGGCGCCGGCCACCGCCAGCGAGAACCCCAGCGAGAGGTGGAGCATCGCCTGTCGGGACGTCTGCACGTACGCGCGCATCGCCATGCCCACCATCGTCAGCCCGGCGACGACGAAGACGAGCGTCGACACGGCGTAGAGTAGTTCGATCACTGTGACCACGTTGACTCGGGGTTCTCGACACCCCGTATTAAATCCACTCTCGAAAATATCCCTCGTGATAACAGGGGTGAAGGGAGGGGCCCCGCGGTCGCAGACCCCAGCCGACCGGGCGACGACACGCGGGCAGGGGCGCCCCCGGGTCGCGCGTACGCGCGGACTAGCCCTCTGAGAGCGTGCGCCAGGCCTCGTCGAGCTTGTTCGTGACCTCGGTCCGCTCCTCGACCTCGACGGTCAGCGACTCCTCGAAGTCGATGTGGACCTGATCGACGTTGCGACGGTACACCTTGATGCGTCGCCGGTCGTCCGAGAGGATGTTGTCGTGGAGTTCGAGCAGGTCGTGCTCGGTCAACTCGTCGATCCGGCGATAACAGGTGGCGATCGGGATCCCGAGCTCGTCGCTCAGTTCCTGGGCGGACTGGGGCTCGTCGGTCGCGTCCAGGATCTCTGCGCTGTATTTGTTCCCCAGGGTCTGGAGGATCTCGGCTGAAGCCATCCGTTATCAAAACGTATATTCACCGGAGTATAAATCTATCGCTGCCAGTACCAGCCGCTTACCGGAGCGTAAGCGGGAGGGCGGATCCGGCCCGAACGGCTGCGAGACTGTTCATCGGGCGCGTTTTCGGAAGTAATAACCGATTACGCTCGTGAGAACGGGGCGGTTCAGAGCGGGTTGTCGTCCTCGCTCATCATCGAGAACGCGCTGGCGTTCTGGTGGACGCGGATCCCGCCCTGGGAGATCTCCATCGGGAAGATGTCGGTCTCGATGTCCTGTTTGCGCATCTTCGCCACCCAGACGTAGCGGTTGACGCCCGACTCCGTCGGCGTCTGGATCAGGTAGATGTTCCCGTCGGTGAGGTAGTTCTCCAGCCCGATCTCCGTCTCCGGGAAGACCGCGCCCTGCTCGTTGGTCATCAGCGTCGTCAGGTCGTTCTGGCTCAGGATGTCCGTGAACTTCAGGAGGTAGGTGCGTTTCTCCTGTTCGGTCTCGAAGAACAGCTCGAACATCGCCAGCGAGTCGAGGACGACCCGGTCGTAGTCGTTGTCCTCGAAGTCGTCGAGCAGTAGTTCCAGCGACGACGAGAAGTCGTTCTCGCGCAGCAGCACCTTCTTGTCGTAGATCTTGATGTCGCCGTTCTCGACGTGTTCGCTCCAGTTCTCGAAACCGATCGACTCGGCGGCCTCCCGCAGGTCCTCCTCGTCCTCCTCGAAGGTCAGGTAGATGCCCTTCTCGTCGAACTTTTCGACGCCGTTGTAAATGAACTGCAGACAGAGGATGCTCTTGCCCGCCCCGGGGTTCCCGCTCACCAGGGTCGTCGAATTCTTGACAATACCACCGTTCAGGATCTCGTCCAACCCGTCGATTCCGGTTTTCGTTAGTTCGATCATGTCTTCCGTGGATCCTCGCGGCGCTCGGCTGGTGGAGCATCCGGTGTCTGTGGTAAAAAGTCTTGTTCATGCGATCAGTTGGCGGGCGGGGCAGACAGGGCCGGTCGGGCGGGACCAGTACGGTCCGCTTACCGGAGCGCCGGGGCTGACGACGCGGGCGCCGCCCCCGTCAGCCCGAGTGGACGGCCTTCGGGTCGACCCAGATGACGAACCCGTCGTCGCGCTTGACGACGCCGCGGATGGCGTCGGTGTCCCGCGAGGGGGAGTCGTCGACGTCCGAGCCGTCGACCCGGACGACCTGGTAGACCTCGTCGACCAGCCAGCCGGCAGCGCCCCCGTCGTCGACGATCGCGGGGTCGAAGACGATGATCCGTCGCTCGGCCCCGTCGCCGTCGATGCCGAAGACGACCTTCGGGTCGACGATCGACGTCGTGCGCCCGCGCAGGTCCATCACGCCGCGGACGTGCGGCGGCGAGTTCGGGACCGTCGTCACCTCGCCGGCGTCGACGATCTCGGTGACGTAGTCGATGCTCACGCAGTAGGTCTCCGCGCCCAGCGAGAACTCCAGCACCTGTCCGTCCGTCGCCGCCGGGGCCGCGCCCTGAGTGCCTGATGCCATGTGTACCCGTTGCCCGAAAGAGCCCGCGACGGCGACTTAAGGGTGTCTCCCGGGTTATCATCGCTGATACGGCGGGCGGAGTCTTTATCCCGGCGCTACCGCCACACGTGAGTAGGTATGGTGCCGGCTCCGGCTGGGTTCCGGCGACGCCGTTCGGGCCGCGCCCGAGCCGTCACCGGGGGCTCGACATGGTAGGTTCGCCACGCGCGGTAGTCGCCGACGACTCGCATTTCATGCGGAGCGTCATCTCCGACATCCTTGAGGAGGGCGGCATCGACGTGGTGGCTCAGGCGAAACACGGCCGGGAGGCCGTCGAGGCGGTCGTCGAAACCGACCCCGACGTGGTGACGATGGACGTGGAGATGCCCGAGATGAACGGCATCGAGGCGACCGAGCGCATCATGTCGACCAGGCCGACCCCGATCCTGATGCTCTCGGCTCACACCGACGAGAACGCCGACGTGACCTTCGAGGCCCTGGAGAAGGGCGCCGTCGACTTCTTCCGCAAACCCGGCGGCGAGGTGTCGATGGAGATGTCCCGCCTGCAGGACCAGCTTGTCGAGGTCGTCGAGTCCGTCGCGGCCGTCGACCCGACCGACTCCTCGGACGTGGCCTCGGCCCGGACCGCCGGGTCGGGGGTGGATACCGGCGGCGTCGACCCCGACGGAGCGGCCGGGACGGGGACGACCGGCCCCGATACGGGGACCGCGACGACGGAGTACGTCGACAACCCGACCGTCGTCGTCGGCTCCTCGACCGGCGGGCCGACCGTCGTCGAGCAGGTCCTCTCGGACCTGCCACTGGCGGCGGACCTGCGCGTGCTGGTGGTCCAGCACATGCCGAGCGGGTTCACCGGCCGGTTCGCCGAGCGCCTGGACGCCCGCAGCGAGTACGACGTGCAGGAGGCGGCGGACGGCGCCCGGATCGGCGGCGGCGAGGCGCTCATCGCCGCCGGCGACTACCACATGGAAGTGACCGGTTACCGGCGCGGTCGCGTCCGGGTCGGGCTCACGCAGGACCCGCCGGTCAACAACGTCAGGCCGGCGGTCGACGTGACCATGGAGACGGCGGCCGAGCGGATCACGGACCCCCTCGCCGGCGTCATCCTGACCGGGATGGGCGAGGACGGCGCGGCCGGCATCCGCGCCATCCACGAGGCGGGCGGTTACACCGTCGCCCAGGACGAGGCCACGTCGGCCGTCTTCGGGATGCCCAAGCGGGCGATCGAGACCGGCTGCGTGGACGGCGTGGCGCCGGTCAACGACGTTGCGGCGGCGGTACTCGACGCATTCGAGGTGACCTAAATGGACGACCAGTATCTTGACGCGTTTATCCGCGAGAGTGAGGAAGCGATCACCGACCTGAACAACTCGTTGCTCGACCTGGAGTCCGACCCGGACGACCAGGCCGCGATGGACCAGATCTTCCGGACGGCCCACACGCTGAAGGGCAACTTCGGCGCCATGGGCTTCGAGGACGCCAGCGACCTGGCCCACGCCATCGAGGACCTGCTCGACGCGATGCGCCAGGACGAGATGGCGGTCACCCCCGAGCGGATGGACCTCATCTTCGCCGGCGTGGACATGATCGAGGCCATCGTGCGCGAGATCGAGGCCGAGGGCGAGTCGACGACAGACACGACGGAGATGGTCGCGCAACTCCGGGCCGTCCTCGAGGAGAGCGACTTCGACGCCGAGTCCGGCGAGGCGCCCGACGCTGCGGCCGGTGGCGCCGCAGGCGGTGCCGCCGGGACTGCCGCGGGCGACGACGGGACAGCCACCGAGGGGGCCGACGGGGCCGCCGTCGAGAACTTCGACGTGTCGGCCGACGACGCCGAGGGGCGTGTCGTCCGCGCGGACGTGTCGGTCGGCGAGGGCGACATGCTCGGCGTCGACGCGATGCTCGCCGTCGACCGGATCACCGACGCGTTCGACCTGCTCGACGCCGACCCCGACTGCGAGGCCATCGAGGACGGCGAGTTCGAGGAGACCTTCGCGCTCGCGCTCGACGCGCCCGACGCCGACGCCGCCGCGGCCGAACTGGACGCCATCGGTGCCGTCGACGACGCCGACGTGACCGACGTGACCGACGCCCTGAGCGACGCCGGCTCCGACGCGGGCGCCGCCGGTTCCGGAACCGCGGGGGACGCCGAGGCCGGCGAGGCCGGACCCGCCGGTGACGCGCCGCAGGCGGCCTCGGGTGGCGACGAGGGAGCCTCCGTCGACGAGATCAAGTCCGTCCGGGTCGACGTGGACCAGCTGGACGACCTGCACGGGCTGGTCGAGCAGCTGGTCACCAGCCGCATCAAGCTCCGGCGGGCCGTCGAGACCGACGACCTGGCGGGCGCCTCCGAGAACCTCAACGAGCTCGACAAGATCACCGCGAACCTCCAGAACACGGTGATGGACATGCGGCTCATCCCGCTGAAGAAGGTCGTCGGCAAGTTCCCGCGGATGGTCCGGGACCTCTCCCGGGAGCTCGACAAGGACGTGGAGTTTACCATCGAGGGCGAGGACATCGAGCTCGACCGGACGATCCTCACCGAGATCTCCGACCCCCTGATGCACATCATCCGCAACTCGCTGGACCACGGGATCGAACCGCCCGAGGAGCGCGAGCGGAAGGGCAAGCCCCGGACGGGCCAGGTCGAGCTGCGCGCCTCCCGGGAACGCGACCACGTCATCATCGAGGTCGAGGACGACGGCGCCGGCCTCGACGTGGAGGGCATCAAGCGCAAGGCCATCGAGAAGGGCGTGCGCTCCTCCGACGAGATCGAGGCGATGAGCGACTCGGCGGTGTACGACCTGATCTTCCACCCCGGCTTCTCGACGGCCGACGAGGTGACCGACACCAGCGGCCGCGGCGTCGGCATGGACGTGGTCCACGACACGGTCACGCAACTGGACGGCTCGGTCAGCGTCGACTCCGAACCGGGCGAGGGGACGACCGTCTCCCTGCGCCTGCCGGTGACGATGGCCATCGTCAAGGTGCTGTTCGTCGAGGTCGGCGACGAGGAGTACGGCGTCCCGCTGAAGAACGTCGACGAGATCACCCGAACGACAGAGGTCAAACAGATCAACGGCAACGACGTCATCAAACACAACGACGACATCTACCCCGTGATCGACCTCGCCGAGCGCTTCGACGTGCCCGGGACGCACGCGACCGCCGAGACCGACGGGACCGAGACGGCCGCCACCGACGGCGGCGAGCCGACCGAAGAAGCCGATGGGGGCGCCCACGCGTCCGGCGGGAGCGAGGAGTCGACGGCACCCGGCGACGGAGCCGCCGCGGCGGCCGCGGGTGCCGGCAGCGACGCGATGGCGGGGGCCGTCGGCACGGGCGGGGACGAGGGGATGCTCGTCCGCATTCGGGAGTCCGAGCGCCAGGTCGCGCTGCGCTGCGACGCCGTGAATAGCCAGGAGGAGGTCGTCGTCAAGCCGCTGGAAGGGATCCTCAGCGGGACGCCCGGCCTCAGCGGGACCGCGGTGCTGGGCGACGGGAACATCGTCCACATCCTCGACGTGGTGACGCTTTGATGCTACTGGGACACGCAGGAACCGACATGACCGAACGCACGGGGGACGCCGGACCGACGATGCGAAGCCGACGGCGAACGCCGACCGACCGACGGACGGCGACAACCGACCGGCGGACGACGCTGACCGGCGGGGGGCGACCATGAGACAGGAGCGCGACCAGGCGTTCGACGAGCTGCTGAGCTACATCGAGCGCGAACTCGACTTCGAGTCGGGCTTCTACAACGACGCCTACCTCGACCGGCGGATCAACGCACGGATGCGCCGCACCGACGCCGACGACTATCGCGCCTACCAGCGGCTACTGGAGGACGACGACGGCGAGCGCGAGCAGTTGCTCGACTCGCTGTCGATCAACGTCACCGGCTTCTTCCGCAACCCCGAGGCCTGGGAGTCGCTGCGGGCGGTGCTGCGCGACCTCACCGCCGAACAGCGCCGCGTCTCGGTCTGGAGCGCCCCCTGCGCGGACGGCCGCGAGCCGTACTCGATCGCGATGCTCGCGCTCGACGACGACGAGATCGACGCCCGCCGGGTCGAGATCCTCGGCACGGACATCAACCGCGAGATCCTCCGGACCGCCCGCCGGGGCCGCTACGAGACCTCCCAGACGACGGACATCGAGGCGGAACTCGAACCGCTCTCGGCCTACGAGCCGTACGTCGACCGAGAGGGCGACGTGTTCACCGTCACCGACCGCGTGGCCGACCTCGTGGAGTTCGAGCGCCACGACCTCATCCGCGGCCCTGAGAAAGGCGAGTTCGACCTCGTCTGCTGCCGGAACCTGCTCATCTACATCGATGCCGACTACAAGGTCCCCATCTTCGAGACGATCACCGGGTCGCTCTCCGAGGCGGGCTACCTGATGATCGGGATGACCGAGACCCTGCCCGCGGAGTTCCGCGACCGCTACGACCCGGTCGAGAAGAAACACCGCATCTACAGACGCGCCTGATGTCACTCTACCAGCTCGAACGGAACGGCGACGTGCAGGAGCTCATCGGCGTGATGCGCCGCAGCGACAACCCGGAGCTGCGCGCCCGCGCCGCCGAGCTGCTGGGCAACTTCGACGACCACGACGACCGCGCGGACGTGGTCAACGCCCTGGTGAGCGTCGCCGAGGCCGACGACAGCGCCGCGGTGACCGCCGCCGCGGTCGACTCGCTCGACCAGCTGGGCGGCGACGCCATCGAGCGGCTGATCGCGGAGATGGCCGGGATCGACATGGGCGAGGGGGCCGACTGGATGAAGGCCCAGGCGTTCGCGAAGGCGCTGGACGCCGCCGTCCCGGAGCTGCGGATGGCCGCCGCCAACGGGCTGGGCGCGCTCGAACAGGCCGACGCCGTCCCGAAGCTCGTCGAGCGGTTCGACGACCCCGACCCGCGGGTCCGGGCGCGGGCCGCCCGCGCCTGTGGACAGATCGCCGACTCCCGTGCGACCGACGGGCTGGAGGGGCTGCTGACGGACTCGAACTCGAAGGTCCGCCGGGAGGCCGCCGAGGCGCTCGGCAACGTCGGCAACCGACAGGCGCTCTCGGCGCTGCTCCCGCTGTACGAGGACGGCGACGAGCGGGTCCGCCGGGTGGCCGTCGGCGCGTTCGGCAACTTCCCGAACGCCCAGCCCGTCGAGTACCTCGTCGCCTCGCTGACCGACGACGCCCCCGCGGTGCGACGCACCGCCGTCTACTCGCTGGTCGAGTTGCTCGCCAACGTGCCCACGGATCAGAGCCACGAGATCCGCGAGACCGTCGTCGAGCAGCTGAGCGAGACCGACGACCGCAACGTCGTCGTCCCGCTCGTCGAGATACTGGAGGAGAGCCAGCAGGCCGCCCAGCAGCGCAACACGGCGTGGCTGCTGGGCCGGGTCACCGAGGCCGAGGAGCGCGAGCGGGTCGTCGACGCGCTGGTCGAGGCGCTGGCCGCCGACGACCGGATGACGGGCCAGTTCGCGGCCACCAGCCTCGCCGAACTCGGCGGCGAAGCCGTCGAGGACCGCCTGCTCGATCTGGTCGACGACAGCGACGCCCCGGAGGAGGCGCGCGCCCAGGCCGTGTTCACCCTCGGCAAGGTCGGCGGCGAGCGCGCGCGCCAGCGCATCGACGCGTTGCTCGACGAGACGGAGTCCGAGGAGATCCGCAAGCGGGCCTTCTCGGCCATCTCGAAGCTGGGTGGTCGCGGATGAACGGCACCCGTCGACGCGCCCCGCCCGCCGTCCGGTCCGGCTCTGACGCGTCCGCCGCGGGAGGTGTCCCCCCGTGAGCGACGAGCGCCCGCTGGCGGACACCCAGGGTCGGTTCGTGCAAGTCGTCAGGGACGGGCGGAAGGTCAACGACCTGGAGTGGCTGAGCGGGCGCATCCTCCTCTCGAACCGGCGGCTCGTCCTCGCCAGCAACGAGGGCAAACGGCAGATCGCCCTGGGGAAGGTCAGCACGGTCAAGAACCGCAAGAACGCCGAGGGGGCGATGGCCGCCGTCTCGGGCTACTTCTCGATCCAGACCGGCGCGGACGTGTTCCTGGTCGCGCCGGCGGACGCCGACACCTTCGAGGAGCACCTCTACACGGCGCTGCTGGACGGCGAGGTCGTCCTCGTCAAACACCCGGCGGTCGAGGGCGGCGTCGTGCAGGACACGGAGTGGGAGAAAGGACGGATCAACGTCGAGTCCGACACGGTGGGGCTGGGCGTCGCCAGCGGCCAGTTCGTCGAGGTCGAACTCGTCGACGTGGGCGGGGTCACCGTCAGGGACGGGACGGTCCGCGGCGACGAGCGCCGCGTCCTGGAAGTCGAACACACCGACGAGGCGGACACCAGCGTCCAGACGTACGTCTCCGGGACGACCCGCCACGTCGCCATCCTCGAATCGCTCGTCCGCCAGGGGGAGCTCCAGAACGCGACGGACGCCGACCTCGACCAGACGGAGATGGAGGTCCTGATGGCCCTCTACTCGGGCGTCTCGCCGTTCGAGATCCCGGAGTTCGTCGGCATGGAGGTCGAGGAGGTCGAGGCCGTCTTCGACCGGCTCGTCGAGGAGGGCATCCTCCGCGAGAAACGCGTCCGCCGCGACGTGCGCCTGAAGGCCCGCGGGCGCAACATCGCCAGCGACGTGATCGGCGACCAGTAGCGACACCGCGCGGGCGCGGCGGGGCGTCGCGGGCGGCGCGGCGCAGACTGCGGTCAGAACCGGACTACAGCGGCGTCCCGCCGCGCTCGCCGTCGTCGCCGGTCGCCGCGGCGCCCAGGAGGTCGGCGACGGGTTCGCCGTACTCGTAGCCGGGGACGACGCCCTCGACGTAGGTCCCCTCGACGTACTCGACGAACGTCTTCGCGATCTTGACCCCGCGGGCGGCGTCGCCGTAGCCGAACTCGTAGGTGACGGTGACGGTCCCGTCGGCGGTCGCCACGTCGAACCCGTCGAGTTCGACGGAGGCGCGCGTGGCCATCGGTGCGTCTTCGAGTCGGCGTTCGAGCGTGTCGAGCCACCCCGACTGGACGGCCTCGCCCACCTCGCCGTCCTCGGTGGCGGCCCGGAGCGTCGGCACGTCGACGCGCACCCGGAAGTCGGTCGCGTAGTCGTCGCGCCCGCTCGCCGTCACCTCGGTGTCGAAGACGGTCGTCGTCACGCGGTAGCCCCCGTTGGCGGCCGCGAACGCGTCGTGGGCCTCGAAGGCCTCGCGCGCCTCGGCCGGCGTGTCGTCGGTCATCACCCAGGGTTGGGCGCTCGCCGACAAAAGACCGTTGTGTCGCGTCGCCCGTGTCCGCGAGGCACAGCGAACACTTATACAAGCAGATATCCAATATACACGCATATACAATGCCGGTCGAGTTCGACGAGTACTCCGAATCCGATGGCTACGCGGGTTCGATCGAGCCAGGGTCGAACAGCTACGAGATCCTCTCGTTTCTAGCGGAGCATCCGAAACAGGGGTTCACTCCGACCGAGATCCACGAACACGTCGATATCCCGATGGGGAGCATCGGGCCGACGCTCCAGCGTCTCGAAGAGCGCGAGCTCGTTCGACATAAGGGACCGTACTGGGCCATCGCTCGCGACGACCGCATCGGGGGCTTCGAGGCGACGCAGCGGAGTCTCGAAGCGATCGCTGACGTAGACGACGAGTGGGGCGACGTCGACTGGGAAGAGGAAGCGGTCGACGAATCCGAGATCGAATCCTGGAGAGCGTCACAGCGCTCCGATGAGTAGCACGCACCTTCGGCGCGAAGTCGTCACTCACCCGGCGATCTTCGAACCGTACAACCGCCCCTACGTGATCGTGAGCGAAACGCCGAATCCCGAGTATCCGGACCAACACATCGCGGTCGGGATCTCTACGAACGACGCCACGGACAGTATACCGATCGGCGAGAACGACTGGCAAGTCGGGAGTCTCAGCAAGGAGAGCTATATCCTTCCCAGATACCCGACAGTTATTTCCGAACGGAACACCGCCCAGACGGTCGGTGCGCTGACCCCGGATATTGTCGACGAAGCTGCGCGGTCGCTAGCTCGGACCGTTGGAGTCGATCTGGAGTGACAGTCGAAGAATCCGGCCCCGTCGAGATCATCGAGTGAAGGCGCTGGCTGCTCGACGAGGCATCCGAAAGGAGCGAGACCGCTCGATGAGGGCGGACGCGTAGATAGCTGGAACCGGTACACGCCGTGCAGTTTCTCGATCCAATCGAATGCGAGCGGGCTGTGGTCGACCCTGATTCATGGGTGTCTCGGCCAGGAAAACCACTCGAGTACGCCGGGAAGAGAGTGCAAGGGGTGGGATTCGAACCGGAGCGAGACGTTCCTGCTCGCGTCGCTGCGCGGGCTGCGACTCGCAGGGTTCGAATCCACGATGCACTCGCCGCTCGCGGTTTGCGAGCGACAGAGTGCGAGGGGTGGGATTCGAACCGAAATCAGACGTGCTCGCTCACGCCGTTCGCTGCGCGCGACTGATAGGCTTCGAATCCCACGCGGATTCACACGGCCCTCGCGTCCGCTCGGGCCGGTTCATGCGAGGGGTGGGATTCGAACCCACGGACCCCTTCGGGAGCGGGTCTTAAGCCCGCCGCCTTTGGCCTAGCTCAGCCACCCTCGCGCGTTCGTCCGTCGCCCCTCCGGCGGAATAGCGGTTACGGTCCGGTCGCGCCGCTTGCGAATTGCGGCCGTCGAGCGGAAGAGAACTGTTCGGAGGGCGCGCCAGCGGGGTCTCAGACCTCGACGTGGATGTCGGTGAACGGGACCCGGACCATCAGGACGCGGGTCACCGGGCGGCGGCGCAGGCGGACCCGGACGATCACGGCCGTCAGCGCCCACGAGACCGCCGCGAGCGCGGCCGCCAGCGCCGCGACGCCTGGGTACATGACCACGAGCGCGCCGACGGCGACCGCGAGCGACATCGCCAGCGAGACCAGGAGGGTGCGCGCCAGACTGTACTGCGTCGGCAGGCCGGCCGAAGCGACCAGGGGACCAGTTCGTCTCATCGCGTCCGATGCTACGCCGGCCGTCCCCTTAATGGTAATCTGAAATACATTTCTGTAGGCGAGGCTACTGAACTCAGTTTCACGAGAGGGGTTGACACGGTCGGTCCACAGCGCGTCCGGGCGGTCACAGGAGCTGTCGGGTGGATCGCCCGGGGGACGCGACCGCCGTCGGGTCGACCGGCCGAACGACCTGTCATACGGATTATATATTCCGGGATCGACCGCACGACTGCGTGCGGTCGACCCGGTAAACGCTCCCAATAAACCGTATCAGTCCCGGGCGTGTTCGGTGGTTTCGGTGATGTCGTAGGCGTAGAACTGCTCGGGTTCGGGGAAGAAGTCGGCGGGGTCGTCGTGGTGGACGGTGCCCAGTTCCGTCCCGTCGAGGGTCCTGAGGTGGGTGTACATCTCGTCGCGCTCGACGGCGGTGCGGACGAGGCCGGCCGAGAACCGCATGTCGTAGGAGCCGGCGACGAACAGGACGCGTTCCTCGTCGTGGTCGATGCACTCGGTCACGACGAAGACGAACCCGCCGCTCTCCAGCTGGTAGACGCCCGTCTCCTCGAACGTCGACCGCTCGACGTACGCCTCGACGTCCTCGGCGAAGTTGTCCGGGACGACGTGGGAGAGCCCCCACGTGTCGTCGTCGCCCATCGACGGCGAGAGCGTCGTCGTGTCCCCCGCGGGGACGGCGAGCGTCTCGTAGCCCTGGTCCTCGCGGTCGTCGGCCATCGCCTGCATGTCCTCGAGCGCCCGCTGCCAGTTGGTCTTGAGCTCCTCGCTGTGGTCGGCGACGACCTCCTTCCGGTCGACGTCGTCCGGGCCGTCGGCGTGGTGGGGCATACTCCAGTCAACGCCGTTCACACAGTAAAGGGTGGTGCACTGTGCGGTCGGTCGCCGGGCGGGCCGGGGCGCTGTTCCGCGTCCGACCGCCGAGCACGGGGTGGGGCGCCGTCACGCGTCCGGCCGCCGAGGCCGGTGGGCGGTCAGGGGTGGACCCCGAAGCCGAACTCCATGACGAGCGAGACGCCGAGGACGACCAGGCTGGCGGCGAAGATCTTCTTGTCGCGGCTGACCCGCTGGTCGAACGGGAGCCGTTCGCCCCGCAGCGGCGGGAGTTCCTGCAGCCGGGCCTCGAAGCCGGTCTGGCGCTTCGACTCCAGGGTCACCCGCTTCTCGTCCTTGTAGGAGGGGGTCGGCTGGATGCCGAGGCTCCCGACGCCGAACAGGAGGACGCCGACGACGAACACGGCGTACTTGGCGGCCACGAGCGTCCCGCCGACGAGGTACCCGACGAGGACGGCGCCCCCGGCGACGAGCCCGCCGACGGCGAGCACCCAGACGGCGAACTCCGCGAACAGGAGTCGCTTACTCGCCATCGGACCCGCGACCGAGCACCGACTCGACGCTCTCGTACTCCCCGGAGTGGCGGTGGCAGTAGCTCAGCCGGTCGGTCTCGCCCACCGGGTACAGCTCCGGCCGCTCGGTGTCGCAGACGCCGTCGAACTGCTTGCTCATGTACTCGCGCGCCCGGTCGGGGTACCCCTCCTTGACGTGCTCGGCGGCCTGCTCGACGTGCTCGTAGACCTCGTCGGGGACCTCGTCGCCGAACATGTCGGCGACCGTCTCGTCGATGTCGTCGAACCGATGGAAAGCGCCGAGCGACCGGCGGATCCGGTCGCGGACCGTCAGGTCGATCCGGGTGCGCTCGCGGATCACCTCGCGGAACCGCTCGATGTTGTTCCACGTCTCGGCGTCGACGTGGTCGTACTCCTCGGGGTGGATCTTCGCGGGACAGCGGGTCGTCAGCTGACACCCCGTCGGCGGGTCCCGCGGGCTCGGCGGCGTCCCCGGGAGCGTGATCCGCTCCTTCTGGGCGGTCGGGTCGGGTTCGGGGATCGCCGACAGCAGCGAGTGGGTGTAGGGGTTGGCCGGGTCGGTGTACAGCTCCTCGGTCGCCCCCATCTCCATGATCTTCCCGAGGTACATCACCGCGACGCGGTCGCAGATGTGTCGCACCACGGAGAGGTCGTGGGCGATAAACAGGTAGGTCAGGTCGAACTCGTCCTGCAGGTCCTCCAGCAGGTTGAGGATCTTCGCCTGGACGGAGGTGTCCAGGGCGCTGACGGGCTCGTCGAGGACGACGAACTCCGGTTCCAGCGCCAGCGCGCGGGCGATCCCGATCCGCTGGCGCTGGCCGCCGGAGAACTGGTGGGGGTAGCGGTAGTAGTGCTCGGGCTGGAGCCCGACCTGGGCCAGCAGGTCCTTGACCTTCTCGCGGCGCTCGGCGGGCGTGCCCTCCTCGTGGACGTCCAGCGGCTCGCGGACGATCTCGCCGATGGTCATCCGGTCGTTGAGGCTGGACTCGGGGTCCTGGAAGACGATCTGGGCGTTGCGCCGCCACTGCTTGAGCCGCTTGCCGGTCAGCTCGGTCACGTCGGTGCCGTCGAACTCGACGGTGCCCTCGGTGGCCGTCTCCAGCTGCACGAGCGTGCGACCGAGCGTCGTCTTCCCGCAGCCGGACTCGCCGACCAGCCCGAGCGTCTCGCCGCGCTGGATCTGGAAGCTCACGCCGTCGACGGCCTTGACCGGCGGGTCGGCGAAGACGCCGTCGCCGCCGTAGTACTTCTTGAGCCCCTCGACCTCGACGAGCGTCTCGCCGGTTCCCCTCGGTTCGGTTCGGCCGCGTTGCTGGGTCATCTCGCTCATCGTCGGTCACCTCCGTCGGCCGCGACGTCGTCGCCGGTCTCCGCCGGGCCCGCCCCGTCGTCCCCGCCCAGCTCCTCGTCGTCGGTCCCGCCCAGTCGCTCGTGGTGGGCGACGGCCTCCGGCGTCGTCATGTGTTCGGGGTAGAGCAGGCAGGCCGCGGTGTGGTCGGCCGTACTCTCGTCGACCTCGACGAGCTCGGGATGGACCGCCTCGCACTCCTCGAAGGCCTTCGGGCACCGCGGCGCGAACCGGCACTGTGTCGCCGCCTCGTTGGGCGTCGGCACCTCGCCCTCGATGGTCCGCAGGCGGTCCTCGTCGGCGTGCTGGCCGGGGATCGCCTCGAGCAGCCCCTCCGTGTATGGGTGGCGCGGGTTCGCGAACAGCTCCTCGGTCGGGGCCTTCTCGACGATCTCGCCGGCGTACATCACGTTCACGCGGTCGGTGACGTCGGCGATGACGCCCATGTCGTGGGTGATGAACAGGATCGACAGGCCGCGTTCCTCCTGCAGGTCCCGGAGGAGCTCCAGGATCTGCGCCTGGATGGTCACGTCCAGCGCGGTCGTCGGTTCGTCGCAGATCAACACCTCGGGTTCGCAGGCGAGCATCATCGCGATGACCGCCCGCTGGCGCATCCCGCCGGAGAACTCGTGGGGGTACTCCCCCAGCCGGCGTGCCGCGTCGGGGATCTGGACCGCCTCGAGCAGCTCGATCGCTTCCTCGCGGGCCGCCTCGCCGGTGATCCCGCGGTTGACCTTCAGCGCCTCCCTGATCTGGTTGCCGACAGTGAACACGGGGTTGAGCGACGACAGCGGGTCCTGGAAGATCATCCCGATGCCGCTGCCGCGCAGCTCCTGGTACTGGGCGGTGTCGTAGCCGGTGATCTCCTCGCCATTGAACCTGATCGACGACTCGGGGAGGACCTCCCCGGGCTCCTCGACCAGCCCCATGATCGACCGGGCGGTGACGGACTTGCCCGAGCCGGACTCGCCGACGAGCCCGACCGTCTCGCCCTCGTACAGATCCAGGTCGATGCCGTCGACGGCGTGGATGGTCTCGCGGTCGGTCCTGAAGACCGTCCGGAGGTCACGCACCGAGAGGACCGGTTCCTCGCCGTCCCGGTCGCGGGCCGACTCCACGGCGTCGTCCGAGTAGGGGGCGCTCATCCGGCGGCACCCCCTGCGGCCGCCTCCTCTTCACCGCCGCCCTCGCTCTCGGGGTCGATGGCGTCGCGGATGCCGTCACCGAAGGCGTTGAGCCCGGTCACGAGCACGACGATCAGTATCCCCGGGATCAGGGCGATGTGCCACGACTGGGTGGAGACGTAGTTGCGCCCCATGTCGATGGCGCGTCCCCAGGCGGGAGTCGGCGGGTTGATGCCGAGCCCGCTCCCGATGAACGACAGCGCCGCCATCGAGATGATGACGCCGCCGACGGTCATCGAGCCGTAGACGAGCAGGTACGGCAGCACGTACGGGAGCATGTGTTTGCGCATGGTCGTCCGCGGGCGCTGGCCGAAGCTCTTGGCGGCGTCGATCCACTCCTCTTCGGAGACCTGCAAGGCGGGGCCGCGCACCGACCGCCACAGGCCCGGGAAGAGGATGATCCCGAAGGTCACCGCGTAGAGGAACCCGCCGTGGAGCACCCCCGTGAGCCAGTGGCCCTGGAACGCCATCCCGACCATCAACAGCAGGAGCAGCCCCGGTATGGAGGTGATCCCGTCCGCGAGGAGGATCGTCACCAGGTCGACCAGTCCCTTGTAGTACGCCGAGGTCATCGACGCGATGACCGCGAGCAGCGACGCCAGCACGATGGACAGCCCCCCGATCATCATCGAGATCCGGGCGCCGGCCACCGAGAACGTGAACAGGTCGCGGCCGTTGGTCAGGGTCCCGAACGGGTGGAACCGGCCGTAGTCGTCGTAGGTCATCGGCCCGACGTT
The DNA here is from genome assembly GCF_051414055.1 of Halosimplex halobium. NCBI lineage: Archaea > Methanobacteriati > Methanobacteriota > Halobacteria > Halobacteriales > Haloarculaceae > Halosimplex > Halosimplex halobium. The sequence goes on along the minus strand of NZ_JBLKNX010000005.1, from coordinate 232,439 downwards.
CTGGTCGCCCTGCCCCTTCGACTTCGAGTTGAAGTTGGCGTCGCCGACGTACACCGTCTCGACGCTCCCGCTCTCGGCGTCGTAGTACTGGATCTCGTGGCTGTACGGCGACTGGATGTTCTGCTCGACGGTGGTCGGTCCGAGCGCCGGGGCGAACAGCGCCATCGTCACGAACACGAGGACGACGACGATACCGAACTGACCCCAGCGGTGGTCGCGCAGGCGGTCGACCACGTCGTCGCGAGGCGTCCAGTCGACCTGGCGGTAGTGGTCGCGGAAGACGAGCCAGCCGCGGTAGAGCCAGTAGAACACGACCGCGGCGTACAGGTAGACGAGCACCAGCCGGATCGCCCATGCGGCCGCCGGCTGGAGCCCGAGGAACGTGCCCTCCCAGGGCCCGTTCGGCCCCGTCTTGTACCCCTCGTTGGGGATCGTCTCCCGGGACAGCAGCGTCGGGACGTTCCCGGCGGCGGACCGCAGCCCATCGAGGAAGCCGCTGGCCGCCTGCTGGGCGGCGTAGACCGCCTCGCCAGCGCTCGGGGAGAAGGCGCCGAGTATCACCTCGACCAGCGCCGTGACCCCGATGACCGTCGCGTCGAGCAACAACAGGAGCCCGCCGGCGAGCGCGCCGAACTCGACGGCGACCAGCACGAAGGCGACCGCCCCCCACCGCAGCGCCGGTTCGGGGTTGGCCAGCACCCGGTCGCGAAGCCGCGTCTCGTCGAGGCGGTCCCGGTCGCGCGCCGAGTCGGTCATCGTTGCACACATCGTCTCAGTCCTCCCGGCCCTCCAGGCCGATCCGCGGGTCGATGATGGTGTACGCCACGTCCTGTGCGATGTTGAAGAACACGAGTATGAGGATGAACACGTAGGTGAGCGCGCCGATGATCGGTACGTCCGACGCGAGGACCGCCGAGAGGAAGAGGTTCCCGAGCCCGCGGATCCCGAAGATGAGCTCCACGAGCACGGACCCGCCGATGAGCAGGTAGAACTCGCCCATGATCACCGGCAGCAGCGGGATCATCGCGTTGCGCGCGACGTGTTTCCCGACGATCACCCGCTCGGAGACGCCCTTGGCCTTGGCCGTGTCGATGTAGGGGGCGTTGAGGCTCTCCAGCACCGCGGTCCGCCCGATGCGGACCTCGTTGCCCATCGAGGAGGAGCCGAGCACGAGCGCGGCCGGCAGGATCCACTTGAACGCGACCGCCCAGTTGTAGGGGTTGGGGACCGGGATCCCGACCGGCCCCAGCGAGTAGCTCCCGAACAGGTGGCCCAGCGCGTCCGGGGTGCCGATCACGTCGGTCGGTATCAGGAACCCCCGGTAAAAGGACAGCAGGCCGCCGGCCGACAGCAGGCCGGCGAGCATCACGGCCAGCCAGAAGTTCGGCATGGCGCGCCAGACGATCCCGCCGAACGAGGCGGTGTAGTCGCCCCAGGTGTTGGCCCGGAGGCCGGCGTACAGCCCCAGCGGGATCCCCAGCGCCAGCGCGATGACGACCGACCAGGCGCCCAGCCAGATGGTCGCGGGCATCCGTTCCCAGATGAGCTGGGCGGCCGACTGGCCGCGCGTGACGACCCACGACTGGCCGAAGTTGAACGTTATCGTCTCGATCAGGAAGTCCCTGTACTGTATCCACAGGGGAACCGGCTCGCCGTTCGGGTACCGGAGGCCGAGCGAGATGGCGAGCTGTCGGGCGGTCTGGGGGTCCGCGTCGCGACCCAGGATCGCGGTCATCGGGTCGAACGGCGACAGGTAGAGGATGACGAACGTCATCGTGAGCCCGAACAGGACCACCGGCACCCCGAGGACGAGCCGTTTCGCGATATACAGGAGTTTGTTCATGGCGTGTCTCCGTTATGCGTGTAGTTGTCTCTCTCTGTGGGCCGCAACGTAATACGTTCGTCGTCTGAGCGGGGAGTTCATCGGGAGCGGCCGGGGACCCGCTCGCTTACTCGGAGCCGCCGACGTGCTCGTCGTAGGCCTCGATCCCGCCGGGGAAGATCTGCGGCGGCGTCAGGTGGTAGGCCGGCTCGAAGCGGTCCTTGAACACGTTCGCCATGAACTCCGGCCGGTTGATGACGTAGGCCATCGCCTGGCGGACGGCCTTGGGGACTGCTTCCATGTTGAAGCCGACGTAGAAGGTCCCGATCTCCGGCGTTCTCGCGTAGTTGACCGTCTCGCCGTTCTCGAGGTCGTAGGTGCCCAGGTCCTGCCCGAGGTCGTTAGTGGACTCGATGTTCACGCTGTCGGCCGTGTACTGCGAGGTCGGGACGCCGCCGATGTCGGCGTTCCCGTTGAGGAAGTAGTTGTACCTGGCCTGCGTTTCGGTGAGGATCGCCTGGTCGATACCGTCGAAGGAAGCGCCCTCGCCGTGGTAGTCGTCGTAGGCGTCCATGACGAACTCGCCGCCGTTGCCGGACTCCCAGTTGACGAACTCGAAGGGACCCGCGCCGACGGGGTTCTGGGAGAACTCCGACCACTCCATCTCGCCCTCGTAGCCCTCGAGGTCGCCGACGATGCCCTCGGGCACCGCCGAGAACGCGGAGTAGGCCAGCACGGACAGCGAGAACGCGAACGGCTCGCTGGTCGTGATCTCCAGCGTGTAGTCGTCGACGGCGTTGACGCCGATCGAGTCGGGGACGATCCGGGTGGTCGTCTCGGGCTCGCCGGAGGCGGTGTCCGTGACGGTGTCGCCCTCGTCGTCGGTCACCGTGACCTCCTCGGTCTCGTGTTCGATCCCCATGACGCTGACCGGGAACCGCGCGTTCGTGGAGTTGTTCGAGACCATCAGCCGCTTGATGGAGTACTCGAAGTCCTGCGCGGTGACCTCCTCGCCGTTGTGGAAGGTGGCGCCCTCCTTCAGCGTGAACGTGTAGGTGCGGAAGTCCTCGCTGATCTCGTAGTCGGTCGCCAGCAGGTTCTCGACCTCCGTGGTCCCGTTCTGGTAGTTCGTCAGCGCGTCGAACATGTCCATGATCTTGCCCCCGGAGGCCGTGTTCCCGGAGGCGATCGGGTCGAGGCTGCTGAACGTCGAGGAGATCCCACTGAGACGGTCCTTGCCCTCGATGCTCGAGACGGAGTTACTCGCTTTCGCTCGCGAGGGACCCATCGGACCGGGCGGGTTGTAGTCGACGTAGTCGTACCACATGCCCTCGGTGACCGACTGGAAGATGGGGAGCAGGGCCGCTTCCTGCCACATGCCCTCCTCCATCTTCACCGCGGCGTCGCCGCGGATCTGGGCGGCCTCCTCGGTGTCCTGCGGATTCGACTCGATCCGGTCGAACTGCTCGATCATGTACTCCCGGACCGCGGGGTCCGCGTTGGCGTCTTCGGACCAGAAGATCCGGGCGCCGTTTGCCGCCTGGTTGTCCGCGTACATCGTGTTCGGCGGGTCGATCAGCTGGACGAAGTTCTGCGCGCCGGGGTAGTCGGCGATCCACCCGAGGGTGTACGCCTCGTGGTTACCGTTCCGGGTGGCCTCCAGCAGCGGCGAGAACGCCGCCGAGCTCTGGTTCATGTCGATGTAGGCCGCCTCGAGTCGCGACGCGATGGTCGAGGCCATCTCCGACCAGGTCGGGCTGGAGTACTGGAGCCAGTCGAGTTCGAACCGGTTGTCCGGGCCGTACCCGGCTTCTTCCATCACCCGTTTGGCTTCGCCGATCTTCGTCTCACCTACGCCGTACGGATACCCGTCGATCGTGATCGGGCTCGTGTCGGTCGTCGTTTCGGTGCCCATCCCGCCGTCCCCACCGTCACCGCCGTCACCGCCGTCGCCGCCACCGTCACCGCCGTCGCCCGGCGTGGCAGTGTCGCCGCCGTCGCTCCCACAGCCCGCAACTGCCGAGGTGAGCGCGGCCGCACCGGTCGCTTTCAGAAATCGTCGTCGGCTGGTGTCCGAGCCGTCAGTGTCGCGAGGCATACGTCCCCATTACCGACCTTGCTACTTAAATTGCGGTGGAACTTGCCGTTAGTTGTTGCCAGAATCGCAGTACACCGGCGGTCGAAAATTATCTTAAATTATATTCTACCCCCTTGTATTATAACGGGGAATTACAGGACCACCGGTGAATGTCCGGGACTGACTAACGGCTTAAGGAAATAAAAGCGTACCGGGCAAACACTGCGATGAACGTCCGGTATTACCGGTGAATTTCGACCGATTCGAGCACGACCGTGTCGATCGGGCGATCGCTCGGGTCGGTGTCGACCGAGCCGATGGTCTCGACCACGGTCATCCCGTCGACGACCTCGCCGAAGACGGCGTGTTTGTCGTCGAGGTGGGGCTGGGCGTCCAGCGTGATGAAAAACTGCGAGCCGTTGGTGTCGGGGCCGCGGTTGGCCATCGAGAGCTTGCCCGGTTCGTCGTGGCGTAGATCCTCGTGGAACTCGTCGTCGAAGGTGTAGCCCGGGCCGCCCCGGCCGGTACCGGTCGGGTCACCGGTCTGGATCATGAAGTCCTCGATGACGCGGTGGAACTCGATGTCGTCGTACAGCGGGTCGACCCGTTTCTCGCCGCTCTCGGGGTCCTCCCAGGCGCCCTCGCCCGGCCCCACGTCGGCCGACTCGTAGTCGGACTCGGTCGCGTGGTCGACAAACGCCTCGACGGTGTTGGGAACCCTGTCCTCGAACAGTCGCACCTCGATGTCGCCCTCGGAGGTGTGGAGCGTCGCTGTCAGGTCGTCACTCATACCCGGTCGGAAGCCCGCCGCGGAGAAAACGCTGGTGGTACCGTCCGCGCGGACGGGTCTCGACCGACGGCGACGGTCCCTGACGGACTGCCCAGTCCCCGCGTCCGGCCCCGCTCACATAGACGGACCGACCCGCGTGATCGCCGAGGAGACGAGCTGGTGTTCCTCCGCGCGCACGCGCTCGCCGCCCGCGACCGCCCGCAGGCGCCCGAGCAGGTCCGCGGGGTCGGTCGCCGTCGCGTCCACGTCGATGTCGTCGCCCACGGCCGCCAGCGTCTCCGGGTCGCCCGAGACCTTCAGCACCGGCGCGACCGGGTGGCCGGTCGCCACGCCCTCGCCGGTGACGTGGACGACGACCTGCGCCCCGGCCGCGACGAGGCCGGTGGCCGCCTCGGCGAACCGCGAGGGCGCGTCGACGACCGCCAGCCCTTCCTCGTGGGTCGCCCGCTCGCCGTACTCCAGGGTCGCCCGGACCGGCCGGTCGCCCCACGCTCGCGTCACCGCCTCGAACCCGTGGTCCCCCGCCTCGCGCCCGACCCGCGAGGCCCGCGCGGGCTGGCCGCGGTGGCGCTCGGCCAGGTCGCGGAGGCCCGCGGCCGCCGCCTCGTCGTCCGCCCGCGCGGCCGCAGCCCCGGGGTGGGCGACGACGCGCTCGCTGCCAGCGGCGACCACCCGCGCGCCCGCGTCGACCAGTTCGTCGACCACCGCGCCGACCAGCGGGTCCGCCGTCTCGCGGGTCGACTCGGCGAGGTCGCCCGAGACGACGCCGACCGTGAGATCCGAGAGGTCCGCCGCGGTGGACTCCCCGTCGTCGTCCGATGTCCCCCGGCCGTCGCCGGTAGACTGCCCGCGGAGTTCCTCGACGGCTTCGACCCCGGCCTCGACCGTCGCGTCGGTGCCGCCGGCGTCCTGGATCGCGACCTCGCGGACGGGCACGCACAGATCGGCGAGGTCGGCGGCCACGTCGTCGCTCTGGATCGACTCGCAACCGAGGCCGACGACGACCGTCCCGGCGACGTTGGGGTTCGAGCCGACGCCGAGGAAGGCCCGCAGGGTCTGTGCCTTGTCGTCGCCGATCTGCGCACAGCCGTGGTCGTGGGGCGCGCTGACCGCTCCCGGGACCCGGTCGGCGATCCGGTCGGCGACCTCCCGCGAGCAGATGACCGACGGGAGCACGAGGACCTTCTCGCGGACGCCGACGCCGCGGTCGCCCCGGTCGACCGCCTCGAAGCCCTGTCGCAGACTCATCGGTCCTCCCCCGGAGACCCAGTGATATCGGCAGCGGCCGCCCGGTCGCCCCGCCCGCGCGTGCTCTCGCAGTTGTGGGTGTGGACCCACTCGCCGCGCGCTATCGGCTCCGAGGCCTCGCCGACCACCTCGCCGTACTTCCGGACCGGCTCGCCGGCCGCGATGTCCGCGAGCGCGACCTTGTGGCCGAACGGGACTTCCTCGGCGACGGTCACCGGCGGGTCGGCGTCGGCTAACCGGTCGCCCTCGTCGAGGTCCTCCAGCGCGGTCGCGACGGTGTCGTCGTCGGCCATCACCAGCGCCGTCCCGTCAAGCACTTCGCCCTTCATGATCCCTCCGCCGCGAGTTCCCGCGGCTGGCGCTCGTTGATCGCGAACTCCTCCAGCCGGCGGGCTTCGGCGGCCGTCTCCGCGCCGTCCGCCACAGAGAGTAGCGTCCGGTAGATCCGCTCGCCGGCCTCGCCGAGCGGTTCGCCGTCGATGACCGTACTGGCGTCAACGTCCATGTTCGACGCCAGCCGCTCCGCGGTCCGCGGGTTGCCGGTCACCTTGATCACCGGCGCGATGGGATTGCCGGTGGTCGACCCGCGCCCGGTGGTGAACGCGACGACCTGCGCGCCGCCCGCGACCTTGCCGACGACGCTCTCCACGTCGTAGCCCGGCGAGTCCATCACCGTCACCCCGCCGCCCACGGGGATTTCTTCGCCGTAGTCGACGACGTGACGAATCGGCCGCGTGCCGCACTTGGCGAGCGCGCCGAGGCTCTTCTCCTCGATGGTGGTCAGCCCGCCCTCCTGGTTGCCCGGCGAGGGCTGGGCGCCGCGCATGTCCACGCCCATCAGGTCCGCCAGCCGTTCGCGGCGGTCGACGCGGTCCAGCAGTTTCTCGCGGGTTTCCTCGTCGACGCAGCGCTCGGCGGCGACGTGCTCGGCGCCGATGAACTCCGGCGTCTCGGAGATGCAGACCGCGCCGCCGGCATCGACCAGCCGGTCGGATGCGTCGCCCAGCGCCGGGTTGGCCGCGATCCCGCTGGTCGCGTCGCTGCCGCCACACTCCACCGCGAAGACGAGTTCGCTCGCGTCGGCCTCCTCCCGGCGCCGGTCGCCGACTTCCGTCCACAGGTCGGCGAGGGTCTCGGCGCCGGCGTCGAGCGCGCCCGCGGTCCCGCCCGCTTCCCGGATCGTCAGCGTCTCGACGGGCTTGCCCGACCGGGCGATGTCGTCGGCGACCTCGTCGGCGCCGATGTCTTCGGTCCCGAGTTCGACGACGAGCGCCGCGCCGACGTTCGGGTTCCGCCCGATCCCCGCGAGGACCGACCGGGTGCGTTCGCGGCCCTCGTCGGGCTGGCTCGTTCCCATCTGGTGGGGCGTCGCGCGCGCCCACCGACCGGCGTCGTCGGCGATCCGGTCGGCCACCGGGCTGGCCGCGACCGACGTGGGCAACACGGCGACGTGGTTCCGGACGCCGATCCGGCCGTCCGGTCTCCGGTATCCCTCGAAGGTGTCCATGCCAGTTACTCCGCGGCCCTCGGCAAGAATCCTTCGCGCTCGGGGGACACCAGGCGTCCGTTCCCGCCGAGCGTTCGGATGAGCGAACGTTTTTGTGACACTACACGCCGATCAGCATGTGAACCGCCGGACGCTCCTTCGCGCACTCCCCGCAGCCCTCGCGGCGAGCGCCGGCTGCTCCGGAGACCCGGCCGAGACGCCGACGCCCAGAGAGATCGGATCCGAGCGCGTGCGCTGGAGCCACGAGACCGGCGGCCGGGTGACCTCATCTCCGGTAGTTCGTGATGGGACGCTTTACGTCGGAAGTATGGACGGGTCGCTGAGAGCACTCGATACCGCGACGGGGTCGTCCGACTGGAACCGAACGGTCGGCGAAAAGGTCTGGAGTGGACCGTACGTAGCTGACACGCGGATCTACGCCGGGACCAGCGGCGGATCGCTTGTCGCGGTCGACGAGCAAGGGCGCGAACAGTGGCGTTTAGAGACCGGCGAGATTGTCAACGGCGGTGCATACGACTCGGCTTCCGATACCGTCTACATGGGAGGCGCGGACAAACGAGTTCGCGCCGTAGATGGACGATCGGGCGACGAGCGGTGGGCGTTCCGCGCCGAAGGAGAAGTCACCGGCGATCCGACTGTGTCTGAAGGAGTAGTGTACGCTGGATGCAGAGAACAGAGGCTGTACGCTCTCGACAGCGAGACAGGGGAGATGCAGTGGTCGTACGAAGCCGAAGACCAAATCTGGGCCGGACCGGTCGTGGGCGACGGCGTGGTCTTCGCCGCAGATCAGGAAGGGATCGTCCACGCCCTCGATCCGGAGACCGGCGACGCTGTCTGGACGCACGACACGGTCGGACCGATAAGCGCGACCCCGGTCCTCGGAGACGCAACGCTGTACGTGGGTAACTGGAGCGACAGCGTCTACGCGCTGGCCACCGAGGACGGGAGCGAACGGTGGCGGAACGAATCACCCACCGGCAACGTCCAGAGCGACCTGACCCTCAGCGACGGCACCCTCTACTTCGGCGACCGCTGGGGGTACCTGTTCTCGCTGGACGCCGAAACCGGCGAGTACCGCTGGCGATACAAGACCGGCAACGCCGTGCAGTCGAAACCGTTCGTCACCGACGACACCATCTACGTCGGCAGCAACGACCAGTCGGTGTATGCCATCGAGCGCGGCGAGTAGCCGCCGCTCAGAAGTCCTGCAGGTCGTCCAGCACCGCCTCGGCCTCGCCGCTCGCCAGCACGTCGCGGGCCGTCTCCAGCCCCTCGTCGATCGAGTCGGCGTCCTCGCGGGCGTAGATCCGCAGCGCGGCGTTCAGCGCCACGGCGTCGGCGAACTGGTCGTCGCGGTCGCCGGCCAGCACTTCCTCGGTGATCGCCGCGGAGTCGGCGGCCACGTCCTCGACTTCCAGGTCCTCGCTCTCGAAGTCCATGCCGTAGTTCGCTGTCTTGATCTCGAAGTCGGCGAGTTCCTCGTCGCCCTCCGACCACTCGCCGACGACCGTCGTCCCGGGGCGCACGTCGTCGTACCCCTCCATGCCCTGGAAGAACAGGGTGCGGGACACGTCCTGGCTCTCGGCGGCCTGGAGCGTGTCGGTCATCTTCACCGCGAACGGCAGGTGGTAGAAGGATCCGAGGTGCACGTCGGCGTTCGCGGGGTTGGCGAGCGTCTCGACGGTGTTGACGAACGTCCGGACGCCCATGTTGTCACGGCGGTCCCACAGCGCGTGGATCCCGGGGTTGAATTCGGGCTGGTAGTAGTAGCCGAAGCCGACCTCGTCGACCATGTCGGCGCTCTCGCCCGGTCCGATCTCGGTCCGGACGCCGAGTTCGTCGAGCACGTGCTTGTAGCTGTCCTGCTTCTGCGTCGGCACGCGGTCGCCGCTGTGGACGACGATGGGGGTTCCGGCCGCGGCGGCGACGACGCCCGCCGCGACGCCGAGGATGGCCGAGCGGCCCTTGCCGTCGTAGTTGGCCCCGCAGTCGACCGGGTCGGCGTCCGGTTCCGCGGTGACGACCGACTCCTCGCGCATCACGTCGACGTAGGCGCCAAGCTCCTCGGCGTTGTTGCGCTTCCAGCGGTTGGCGAGCCAGAAGGCGCCGAGGGTGGTGTGGTCCGGTTCGCCGGCGAGTATCCGCTGGAACGCCTCGCGGGCCTGGTCGCGGGTCATGTCGTCCGCGGACTTGTGTCCCGAGCCGACGACCTCGGTCATCAGCCGCCTGAGCGGCCAGTCGCCGAACTCCTGTGTCGCTTGAGCCATACGAACCGGTTCGGACTGGCGACTCTAAAACGCCCCGTTTCTTCCACTCCGCCGGGAGTCGCCGCCGCGTTTTTTGTCCGATCGGGCGCGTTTCCGCGGGGGCGGTGGAGATATGGAAATTCCGTCGGGTTCTCGGGCTGGCTGGTCGGCGAACGGACCGTACTACCGGTTCGGACTCCGGGTCGTGTTCGGTTCGAGTGGCGAGTGTATCGGTTGTTTCTGTTTGTGGTGTCGTGAAACGAAGTCGTGTCGGGGAGACCGCACTCGCCGGTGAGCACTGAACGCCCTCGGCGCGCTCGCTAGCAGTCATTGCGATCGCAGGAGACAGCAGAGATTGAAAGTCCTCGACGCGCTCGCTAGCAGTCGTCACCACCGCACTGCACACCGGGCGATGAAAGCCCCCGGCGCGCTCGCTAGCAGTCGTCACCACCGCACTGCGCAACGGGCGATGAAAGCCCCCGGCGCGCTCGCGGTCGCTGAGCGACATACCCTCGTTCCCTCCGGTCACTCGGGTAGGGGTCGCTCAGGCGACTATCGGCGCGAGCGCGCCTCGCCCTTTCAGTCCGCCAGGACAGCACCGCCCCGCACAGCACCGCAGACGGCCACAAACCTCCCCAGCCGATTCGCTCCTGGCGTCGCTCATCCACCGTCAGAGCAAGCTCTGACGAGCCTTCGCTCGCAGGCTCGCGAAGACCTCGCGCGATTTCCGTCGCGCGCATGAACGCGCGCTCCAGCGCGCGCCAACTGCACCGGGCCCGCTCATCGCAACAACCGCCACCTGCAGGTAGCATCCGGCGCCGCAGACGCCGGTTCACCGAACTCGCGCTCTGGGCGAGTTCGGCCTTTTCCCGAATTTTTCGCGGAGGGGTGGGCGCGGTTTGCCCGCCCCTCCGTCAAAAAGATGGTCAGAAGATATTGGCCTGCTCGTACACCGAGATACCGTCCATGGTGATCTCGTAGGGTTTGGTCTCCCGGGAGTGGTTGGCGTTGCGTATCTTCTGGATCTCGACGGCGAGGCGGGTCTCCTGGGTCTCAGAGCGGACGTACCGCAGCAGGAAGACGGCGTCGGTGAGGTACTCGATGATGCCGTGGCGGGAGGCGTAGGGGTTGTCCTCGTTGGCCTCGCTGGTGAGGACGGTGGTGACGCCGGCGTCCTTCAGGCTCTGGGTGAAGTCGAACACCTCGGTGCGCCGGCGGGAGACGTCGTCGTACATCATCTCCAGCAGCGAGACCGAATCGAGGACGAACCGGTCGGCGCCGAAGTCCTCGATGAGCTCGGGGAGTTCGCCGCGGATGTTGTCGAGGCTGTTGGCCATCTCGACGGGGTCGAGGTCGACGACCGCGAGGTTCCCCTCGGCCTCGTGGCGCTCGAACTCCCAGCCACGTTCGCGGGCGGTGGCCATGATGTCCTCGTGGGTCTGTTCGAGGGTGATGAAGACGCCGCAGTCGGTGTCCTCCTTCTCCAGGCCGTGCTGGAGGAACTGGAGGCCGAAGGTCGTCTTGCCGGTGCCGGCGCCGCCGACGATGACGATGAGGTGGCGCAGCGGGATCCCGCCCTGGACCATGTTGTCGAGTCCCTCGATACCCAGGTCGAGGCGGGGGATGTCCGACTCGAAGTCGTCGTCCTCGAAGTCGGTGTCGCCGCCCATTCCACCCATGGCGTCGGAGAAGTCGTCGTCGAAGAGTTCCCCACCGTCGCCGTCACCGAACCCGCCGCCGTCGCCGTCTCCGGCGTCGCCGAACGGGCTGTCGTCGCCGGTCCCCACGTCACCGAACGCGCTTCCACTGCTGTTCCCAGTGTCACCGAACGGGCTGTCGTCGCCGCTCCCGGTGTCGCCGAACGCGCTCTCACCGCCAGACTCCTCGTCGGCGTCGGCGTCGGTTCCGCTGGTGGCCCCGAACTCCTCGGCGTCGGTCGAGTCGTCGAACCCCGTGTCATTTCCCGACCCGTCGAAGGGTTCGCCGTCGTCCGGCCCGTCGCCCTCGCTCCAGTCGTCGAAGGCGTCGTCGTCGCCCTCGCCCTCGGATTCCGCGGCGGAGTCAGTCGTCTCCTCGGTCTCCTCGTCGCGGAGCGCGTCCTCGAACCAGTCGTCGTCCGCGTCGTCGCTCATCCGTTCGCCTCCCCGGATTCCGGGGTACTCATGGGCGAAGGTGCGTCTCCCCCGCCATTAAACTTGCCCGCCGGCTATCGGAGTTGATTCGAGGGGGCCGGGACGCGGAACGGGGACGGGTATGGGGACAGAGACGAGAGCGGTCGCCGGTCCCGGCGGTCGCCGGACGCCGACGGGGTCGTTTATTGGGGAGGAACGCGAACCGGACGCCAATGCGAGTCGGAATCGTCGGCCAGCGGGGCAACCGCCGCGCCGCGGGCATCGTGGCCGACCTGTACGAGCGGCTGGTCGACATGGGCGTGGCCGTCGCGGTCGACGAGGAGTCCGCCGAGGACCCCGCGGCGTGGCCGAGCGACCACCCGGACCCGGCGCAGCTGGGCGTCCCCGTCGACGAACTGGCCGACTGCGACCTGGTGGTGAGCATCGGCGGCGACGGCACCTTCCTGTTCGCCGCCCGCGCCGCCGGGGCGACGCCGATCATGGGCGTCAACCTCGGCGAGGTGGGCTTTCTCAACGCCGTCCCGCCGGAGGAGGCCGTCGACGCCGTCACGGCGGAAGTCGAGCAGTACCAGGACCGGGGCGCAATCGAGACGCGGGATATGCCGCGGGTCGAGGCGAGCGGCGACGGGTGGTCGCTGCCGCCGGCGCTCAACGAGGTCGTCGTCCAGGGACCGCGCAGGGGCCACGGCGGCGGCGCCGCCCTGGAGGTGCGCGTCGACGGCTCGCTGTACACCAGCGGCCACGCCGACGGGATCCTGCTGGCGACGCCGACCGGCTCGACCGCGTACAATCTCAGCGAGGGCGGCCCGCTGGTCCACCCGGGCGTGTCGACGCTCGTGCTCACGGAGATGTGCGGCGCGGAGTCGATGCCGCCGCTGGCGGTCGACATCGACAGCACGGTCACGGTCCGGGTCGACGACGCCGACGGCGGGTTCGTCGTCAGCGACGGCCGCGCCCGCCGGGAGCTCGACGCGCCCGCGGAGGTGACGCTCGAACGCGCGGCCCGTCCGGTCCGGATCGCCGGCCCGCCGCTCGATTTCTTCACCGCACTCGGCAAGATCGAGTGACCCGCCGCTCGACGTCGGCGCGTCGCGGGCGAGGACTCGACGAGAACGGGGACGGGGTTACTTCTGGGCGGTCGTGTAGAGGACGGGCGAGACGACCAGCAGGACGAGACCGATCATCTTGTACTGCAGGATGCCGCTGAGGAGGCTCAGCTCCGCGGGCTCGTACATGCTGCCGGGCGCGAGGAGAAACAGAGCGCCGAACGCGATGAGATGCAGCGTCAGCAGCTTCCGCGAGCGCTGGGTCGCCACGGCGAACAGTCCCAGGACGAACCCGACGATGAGCGCGTCGCCGAAGTTGACCTTCAGCAGGAACCCGTCGATCAGCTGGAGCGGGATCGGGAGCATTCTTGTCCCGAAACTGGCCGTGATACAATCTTTAAACTTCCGTTCCCGCGGCGGGCGCCGCTCCCTGCGCGCCGCCCCGGCGCCGCGGGGTCCGGGGAGCGCGGTCCCGACGCGACGGGACTGCCGGCAGCGACGGCGGGGTCAGCTGCCTGTGTCGTACTTGTAGGTCGCCTCGTCGGGGTCGATCCCGAAGTCCTCGGGACCCTCCTCGGGCTCGTCGTCGGCCTCCGCGGCGGCCGCGCCCTTGAACGCCTCGCGGAGGCGGTCGGGCACGCGGAACCGCTCGGGGTCGACGCGCATCGGGACCGCCTCGGGCGCGACCCCGTCGCGCTTCTCCGAGAGGCGCTCGCGGAGCCGGTCGGGCAGGGCCGACTCCTCGATGGGGTCGAAGCCGAACTGCGCGAGGTAGTCCGGTTCGTCGGTCAGCGAGTAGACGGTCTCGAACCCCTCGTCGGCGGCCGTGCGGACGAGCCGCTCGACGACGTGGGCGCCGACGCCCTGGCCGCGCCAGCCGTCGAGGACGCCGATGCTCGTGAGCTCGCAGTGCTCGCCGTCGTCGGTCTTGTGGACGCGGTAGCGGCCGAACCCCGCCCTGACGTTGTCGACCTCGTCGACGGCGATCACGTAGTCGCGCGAACGGAACGCTGTCTCGTCTAACCCCATCGCCTCGATGTGGTCCAGCAACCAGGCCTCGTCGCGGTTCTTGGCGTCCCGAACGTACATACCCGACCCTCGGACGGCCACGCGAAAAGAACTTGCGGGCACCCGCCGCGTCGACCTGCGGGAGACGCGCGGCTCGACGCGACGGACGAGCGAGCCACCGCTCGACGGAGCCGTCGTTCACGATCGACCGGGCAAATACTTTGGGAGCGCCGGGCCAACGTCCGGTATGGCGTCCGACTCACTCGGAGACATCGACGAGGTGGTCCACCGACCGGACCGGGAGTTCGTCGAGTCGACGAACGTCCGGGAGTTCATGCGGACCTACGACATCGACGACTACGACGAACTGATCGCCCGGACGACGGAGGCCGACCTCGGCGAACCGGCCTCGGGCGTCGACTGGTTCTGGGACACGATGACCGAGTACCTCGACGTGGACTTTTTCGAGCCGTACGACCGCGTCCGGGACGACAGCGACGGCCCGCAGTTCACCGACTGGTACCCCGGCGGGACGACGAACATCGCCCACAACGTGCTGGACCGCCACGCCGACCCCGACGCCGAGACGCGGAACAAGGTGGCCTGCATCTGGGAGGGCGAACCCGTCGGTCCGGACGGCGAAGCCGCCGAGATACGGGAGGTGACCTTCCACGAACTCCGCCGCCAGTCCGACAGGGTGGCGAACTACCTCGACTCGCGGGGCGTCGGCGTCGGCGACACCGTCGGACTCTACATGCCGATGGTCCCCGAGGTCGTCTCGATCCTCTACGGCTGTTTCAAGGTCGGAGCGATCGCCGTCCCGATCTTCTCGGGGTTCGGCGTCGACGCCACCGCCACCCGCATCGACGACGCCGAACCGTCCGTCCTGTTCACCGGCGACGGCTTCTATCGCCGCGGGGACGAGGTCCGCCTGAAAGGAACCGCAGACGACGCTATCGCGGAGGCCGGCCACGTCGAGGAGGTCGTCGTCTACGACCGGCTCGGAACCCGCGGCGGCGACGCGGGGACCGGATCCGCGGACTGCGAAGCTGCGGCCGACGCGGACCCGGGCGACCACGACATTCCCTGGACCGGGAGCCGGGACCGCTGGTGGACCGACGCGGTCGAGACACGGGACGACGCCTTCGAGACGCGCGAACTCGACGCCGACCAGGAGTCGATGCTCCTCTATTCGTCGGGGACCACCGGGGAGCCGAAGGGGATCGTCCACACCCACGCCGGCGTGAACGTCCAGTGCGCCAAGGAGCTGTACTTCGGGTTCGACCTGAAGCCTGCCGACCGGTTCTTCTGGGTGTCCGACATCGGCTGGATGATGGGCCCGTGGACCCTGATCGGCAACCACCACTTCGGCAACACCGTCTTCATGTACGAAGGGGCGCCGGACTACCCCGACCCCGACCGCTACTGGGCGATGATCGACCGCCACGGGATCACGCAGTTCGGCATCTCGCCGACGGCCATTCGAGCCTTGCGCAAACACGGCGACGAGTGGCTGGAGGGCCACGACCTGTCCAGCCTCCGGATCCTCGGCTCGACGGGCGAGCCCTGGGACCCCGAGTCGTGGCTGTGGTTCTACGAGCACGTGGGCAACGGGGTGACACCGATCATCAACATCTCAGGGGGCACGGAGATCTGCGGCTGTTTCCTCATGCCGATGCCCATTCAGGAGCTGAAGCCCTGCACGCTCGGCGGCCCGGGTCTCGGCATGGACATCGACATCGTCGACGAGCACGGCGAGAGCATCGCCGACACGGGCGAGCGGGGGTATCTGGTCGCCCGCGACTCCTGTCCGTCGATGACAAAGTCGCTGTGGTCGGGCGACGAGCGGTACCTCCGGGAGTACTGGTCGACCTGGGAGAACCTGTGGGACCACGGCGACTGGGCACAGAAGGACGCCGAGGGCTTCTGGTTCCTCCACGGGCGGGCCGACGACGCACTGAACGTCGCCGGCCGGAAGGTCGGCCCCGCCGAGGTCGAGGGCGCCGCCATCGAACACGAGGCGGTCAACCAGGCGGCCGCCGTCGGCGTCCCCGACGACACCACCGGCACGGCGGTCGTCCTCTACGTCGTCGTCGAGGACGGGGTCGCGGAGTCCGACGAGCTGCGGGCGGAGATCCGCGAGCTGGTCGGCGAGGAACTCGGCAAGCCGTTCCGCCCGCGGGAGGTGCTGTTCGTCGACGAGTTCCCCAAGACCCAGAGCGGGAAGATCATCCGCCGGGCCATCGAGGGGACCTACACCGGCGAGAACCTCGGCGACATGTCCTCCATCGAGAACCCCGGGGCGCTCGACGAGGTCGCGGACGCGCGATGACCGCCCGCGACCGGCGACCCGCCGAGTAAAACGACAGCCGGTCGACCCCCGGCGGCCGCGGCTCAGTCCCGGTCGAGGACGGCGTTGCAGTTCGGGCAGTTCGTCCGGTCGGGTTCGGCGGCGTAGGTCTCCCCGCAGATGGGACAGAACTCGTTTTTCACCGATCGCTCGCTCGTCCCCTCCGAGACGGCCTCGGGGCTCACCTCGTCGGCGTCTTCCGGCGGCGTGAACACGCGCGTCTGTCCGGGGGGTTCGACGGCGTCCTCGCCCGGATCGGCCGACCCGGACTCGTCGCTCTCCCCGCCGTCGTCCGCCCCGGCGTCGGCGGTCGAACCGTCCGCGGCCGGACCACCGCCGCCGGAGCTGTCGACGGCGTCGTTCGACTCCGACGCCCCGTCGGCCGAGCCTTCGTCAGCGCCGTCGTCGGGCGCGGTGCCCATCGCCAGGCGGTCGGTCGTGCCGGGCTGGACGACCTGCGGGTAGCGCTGGCCGGCGCGGATCGCCGAGCGGGGCACGTCCGGCCGGCGGATCCGGACGAGCAGGCTGGCGAACAGCTGGATCCAGACGTACGCGAGCGCGAGCGCGGCGGGGGTGGCGACAGCGACTAGCGGCAGCAGCGGCGCGGTGAGGCCGGCGCGGCTCACCGCGCCGAAGACCAGGTCGGCGACCCCGTAGCGGGCGGCGGCCGCCTCGACCAGCGCGGTCTGGCCGCCCAGCGAGGCGGCCCGCGTGGCCGCCGCCGTCGTCGCGACGACCGCCGAGAGAAAGACGAGCGCCTGCAGCAGCCGCGGCGCCGAGAAGGAGTAGACCCGGTAGCCGTAGGCGACGGTCCTGACGAGCAACAGCGTGTTCGCGACCGCCAGCAGGCCCAGGACGGGCACCGTCGCGCTCCCGCGGGCGGCGCCGGCGCCGACGGCGACGGCCAGCAGGACCAGCGGCGGGGCCAGCGCGACCAGCGGCCGGTCGAAGCGGTAACACTGCTCGACGTTGCCCCGCAGGTTCGTGAGCCTGCCGACGACGTAGCGGACGGCGACTGCCGACGGGACGAGCACCCAGAGGACGGCCAGGGCGACGAGGAGGCCGGCCGCCTCGGTCGACCAGGGGTCGACGCTGTAGGCGCCGACGGCCAGCTCGGCGACCTGCGAGACGGCGACGCCGGTGCCGGCCAGCCAGATGAGGTAGCCGGCGGCGCCGGCGACGAGGCCGACGAACAGCCACCGCTCCT
This sequence comes from Halosimplex halobium, assembly GCF_051414055.1. Taxonomy (NCBI): domain Archaea; kingdom Methanobacteriati; phylum Methanobacteriota; class Halobacteria; order Halobacteriales; family Haloarculaceae; genus Halosimplex; species Halosimplex halobium. The sequence goes on along the minus strand of NZ_JBLKNX010000005.1, from coordinate 215,006 downwards.
CGTCCGCGAGGAGGCGGACCGACCTGCCGAGTTCACGGCGCGTGTCTCTGGTATCCATGCTCGCTCGTCGGACCGTGCCGCGGGGTCAGGGGGACTGGACGCGCAGCGTCGCGACGCCGGAGAGCTCGATCCGGTCGCCCGGCGAGACGGGGGCGCGCTCGCCCTCGTCGAGCGACTCCCCGTCGACGACCGTCGGGTTCCGCCCGAGCGCGACGACGTGGAACCGTCCGTCCTCGCGGACGAACCTGACGTGTTCGCGGTGGATCTGCCGCGCCTCCTCCTCGTCGCCGCCCGTGTTCACCACGATGCTGCGGATGGTTCGCCCGACGGTATCCCCGTCCCACACTTGAATCTCGCGGTTGCGCACGACCAGCACCAGCGATTCCGGCGCTTCGGCCGCCGCGTCGCCGGCTCCCGCGGGCCCCTCGTCGGCCCGGGTCGACGCCCCGTTCGCTCCCGCCGACGCCTCGTCCGTTCCGGCCGGCGCCGCCGCGTCCGCCCCCGCATCGTCGGCTCGCTCGACTGGCCGGTCGTCACCGGTGTCGCTCCGGGCCGTACCGGCCGCGGAGTCGGCGGTCGTGGCGCCGTCGCCGGCCGACTCGGCTCCGGTCGTGCCGCCCGAGCGGTGGGCGTCGAGGTCCTCGCCGCAGGTGGCACAGAAGTTGTCCTCCGGGTCGACCTCGGCCTCGCAGGCCGGGCACTCCGTCAGCGGCCCCGGCTCCAGCGCCGACACGTCCTCGCCGCAGTTGGCGCAGAAGTTGTCCTCGGCGCCCACCGCCTCGCCGCAGTTCGGACAGGCGAGGTCGGTCCCCTCCTCGGTCGCGCCTTCGGACTCGTCGTCCGCCACTTCGGCGGGCGCGTCGTCCCCCGCGTCGGCCGGCTCGTGGTCCCCTCCACCGGATCCGTCGTCCACTGCCGCGGCGTCGGCCGGTTCCGCTCCCCCGGTGTCCGACGCGTCGACGCCGGCGCCTGCTTCGGCGGCCGCGACGCTGTCGGCCGTATCCGCCGGATCGGCGGCCGGACCCGATGTCGTGTCTGCCACTGCCGAGTCCGTGTCGGCCGTCGCGTCCGTGTCGGCCGTCGCGTCCGTGTCGGCCGTCGCGTCCGTGTCGGCCGTCGCGTCCGCCGGGTCGGTCCCGCGGTCGCCGCCCGGTCCAGCGCTCGCGTCGGTTTCGTCGTCCGTAGCCGCGGGCGCGTCGGTCTTCCGGTCGCTCGTGTCGGCCTTGGCGTCCGGGACCGGGTCGGCGGCCCCGGCGTGCTGTTCGTCGGACTTGGCGTCCGGGACCGGGTCGGCGGCCCCGGCGTTCTGTTCGTCGGACTTGGCGTCCGGGACCGGGTCGGCGGCCCCGGCGTTCTGTTCGTCGGCCTCGGCGTCCGGGACCGGTTCGTCGGCCCCGGCGCCCGGGTCGGCCAGCGGGTCGTCCGCTTCCGCCTGGTCGGCGTCCGCCGAACTATCGGGTTCCACGGCGTCCCCCGCACCGTCGGGCGCCGCGGCGTCCGCTCGGTCGTCAGTCGCTTCGGCGTCCTCGCCCGTCCCGTCGGGCGCGGCCGCCTCGTGTTGCCATTCCCCGCACTCGGAGTTCGTACACCAGCCCCCCGCGGCGGTCGGGTCGAACTCCTCCCCGCAGAGGGGGCACTCGACCGTCCCGCTCGTGCTGTGCGACATAGCTGTCGGGATATGCGGGCGGGTCATCAAAACAGTTGTCCCGTCCTGTCGACGCGGCGGACGGTCGGGAACCGGGCGATCGCGCGCCGACTCCGCCGGCGCCGCCGACCGCGCCGCCGCGTCAGTCCTGTTCGACGAGCGTCTCGCGGTCCTCGACCGCCCGGCGGGCGCCCGCGGCCCGCGCGGGCGGGTCCGCCGGCGTCGCCGGGAGCGTCCCGTCGTGCAGCAGGATCGTCGAGAGGTTGTCCTTGCCGCCGCGGTCGTTGGCGAGGTCGACCAGCCGCTCGGCCGCGTCGGCGAGTGACGGCGCCGACAGCACCGCCTCGCGGACCTCGTCGTCGGTGACCGCCCGGTCGCGGACCACGGCGGCCATCTCCTCGTCGCGGTCGGCGTCGACGTACCACTCGTAGAGCTTCGCGGCTTCGGTCTGGGCGTCCAGCAGGCCGTCGCTGGTCACCAGCAGCACGTCCTCGCGGTACAGCGGGACCGTCGCCGTCTCCACGTCGACGGTGGCGGTCCCGGGGTCCGCGCGGCCGCTCCCGCCGAGTGCGCGGGTGATCTCGTTGCCCCGCGGGTGGACCAGCGCCTCCACGTCGTCGATCTCGCCGGCCTCGCGGAGCCGCTGGACGACGGCGTGGTCGGTCGTGAGCGGCAGGATCTCCTCGCGGGCGGCGTTGACGACGTACGCGCGGCTGTCGCCGACCCATCCGTAGTGACAGTAGCCGCCGACGACGACGCCAGCGACGACGGTCGCGTGGGCCTGCTCGCCCGCTTCGGCGGCGTACTCGAGCACCTCCCGGTGGGCCGCGACGACCGCCTCGGCGACAGCCGACTCCAGGTCCTCGTCCCGCGGGGGGGGCGCCAGCGGCTCGTCGACGGCCACGCCGAACCCCGCCGGGTCGCTGCGGGCGGCCTCCACGGCGGTGCCCGCGAGGTGCTCGCAGACGGCCGTCGTCGCGATGTAGGAGGCGGCGTCGCCGGCGTCGTGGCCGCCGGCCCCGTCGGCCAGCGCGAACACCGCCGCGCTCCGGTTGTCGGGGTCGCGGTCCGACCCGGACGGGTCGTCGTCGCCCCCGTCGTCGGCGTCGCCCGGACGGTCTCCGGTCGAGTCTTCGCCGGTGGGATCCTCGCCGGTCGAACCCGCCCCGGCCTGATCGTCGTTCGATTCCGCACCGTCGGCGTCCTCGCGGTCGTAGCCGCGGAACCCCTCGCGGTGGCCCTGTTCGAACACGGAGACCGCGACGCTGTCCTCGTTGATCCCCCCGTCGCGCTTGCGGTCCCCCACGTCGTAGTGTGTGGCGTAGTCCATGGTCATGCTGTGCTGAACTCGAAGGTGACGCCGTAGCTCGGGTGGACGAGCGCGATCAGGTCGCCCTCGCGCAGCCCGTACAGCTCCGGCGGCACGTTCCCGTCCGCGTCGGTCGCGTCCTCCCCCGACTGCTCCAGCCGCTCGCGGCCGGCCTCGCTGAGCACGCGCTGCCAGCCCCCGCCCGTCTGGACGTAGGTCCCGTTGAGGCTCCGGTCGCGGATGAACCACTCCCCGTCGTCGTCGGTGTCGAACTGCACCTGCACCGTCGAGATGTACTCCTCCTCGTCCTCGATCACGACCGACGAGCGCGGCCCGTCGGCATAGCGGCGGCCGATGGTGTCGCCGGGGTAGACGGTGTAGCTCTCCCCCTCCTGGATGTAGCGGACCGTCGCCGACGGCGGCGGGCTCGGGTCGCGCGCCTCGAGGACCCGCTTCATCGCCGTCGCGTTGCGGTAGCGGTCCTCGTAGTCGGCCGCGGTCGCCTTCTCGACGATCTCGGCGAGGTACGGCTCGCACTCGGCGCCGAAGTCGCGCGGGTCGACGCCGTCCTTGCGCGGGACCGTCCCCTTGAGCAGGTACAGCAGGATCTTCCCGACGGAGTAGACGTCCGACCACGGCCCCTGGCGGGTCTCGGTCGCGTCGGCCTCGGCGACCTCCCGGGGCTTGTACGGGCCGACGATGGTCGTCTGGTCGGCCGCCTCGGCCCCCGAGTCGAAGCCCGTCGCCGTGTTGAAGTCGATGAGCACCGGCGTCACCGTCCCCCCGCGGTGGGTGATCATCACGTTGTCCGGCTTCAGGTCGCGGTAGACGATCTCGTTCTCGTGGAGGAAGCTCATCGCGTCGCACAGGTCGATCCCGATCTGGCGGACCTCGTCGATGTCGTCGAGCGGCCCCGTTCGCCGGATGGCGTCGTCGAGCTCGTAGCCGTCGACGAGTTCCACGACGAGGACCGACGTGCCGTCGTCGTCCTCGGCGACCTCGCGCAGCGACATGATGTTGGGGTGGCCGCCCGCCGCGCGGATCGCCGCCAGCGTCTCGGCCTCCTTCTCGAAGTAGGTCCGGACGATGTCGCGGTCGTTCTGGCTCCCCTCGTAGTTGGGGTACTTGAGCGCGACGGCCTCGCCGGTCTCGGTGTCGACGGCGTCGTACACCTTCGCGAACCCGCCCTCGCCGACCACCTCGCCGAGCTCGTAGCGGCCGACGACCAGGTCGCCCTCTGCCGGCGCGGCAGTCATTCTAGCCGGGAGTCGTCGACGATCCTCGTCGCGTTCTCGCGTTCGTTGCGTCCGCCCTCATCGACGAGACGGGTCTGTCGCTTCGCCTCCTCGACGACGGCCGTGTCCTCGCCGTGGATCCGGGTCATCTTCTCGACCTCCGTCTCGGCGGCCTCGACGTTGCCCTTCCCGAGTTCCGTGCGCACGACCGTCTGGCGGTGGTCGAGCGACACGTCCTCGTTGTGCTCGGCGAGTTTCGCGTTGTCGTCGGTGTACTCGACGGCGACCCGGTCGCCCGCCCGCCGGCCCGACGCCGTCAGCGTCACGTCGACCAGCGACTGCTCGCCGAGGTCGTCGCTCGCGGGCGCGTGAACCTTCAGGACCACGCGCTGGTCCTCGCGCTCGGCCAGGTCCGGCAGCGGAACCGTCGCCGTGTTCCCCGACCAGTTCACGTCGACCTCCTGGGCCTGTGGGAGGGCGCGGTAGACCTCGCCCACCTCGACGCCCGCGGCGGCGTCGAGTTCGAGGCTGGCCTCCGTCGCGACGACCGACTGGGCCTGCTCGACGGCGTCGCCGAAAAAGGACTCGATGTCGCCGGGCGACTCGAGGTGAGTCCACTCGCCGCGGGCGGTCGTCCCGAGCGTGCGGATCGTCTCCTCGTCGTAGTCGGTGCCGATCCCCGCCGAGAGGATCCGGATGCCCGAGCCGTCGATGTCCTTCGCGAGGTCGCGGAACTCCGCGGGCTCGTGGGAGTTGTCCTTGCCGTCCGACAGCAGCAGGACCCGACGGACGGCGTCGTCGGTCTCCGGGCGGTAGGAAAGCGAGTCCAGCGCGGTCCGGGCCGAGTCGAGTCCGTCGTACATGTCGGTGCCGCCGCCCGCGCCCAACTGGTCGACGCGGTGCATCGCCTCCTCGCGGCTGGTGTCGCCCCACCGCTGGGGGCGCATGACGACCTCCGCGTCGGAGTCGAAGGCGACGATGCCGACGTAGTCGTCGGGTTCGAGGAGGCCGAACACCCACGAGGCGCCCTCCCGCGCCTGGTCGAGTTTCGCCCCGTCCATCGAGCCGCTCGTGTCCAGACAGAGGAGGATGTGTCGCTCGTGGGACCCGCTCCCCGTCCCCGGTTCGACGTCGACCGTCGCCGTCAGCGTCGCCCCGTCGGCGGGCACGTACGGCCGGTTGACGTCGGTCGCGATGTCTACCATCGTTCGTCCCCTCGCTCTCGTCCCGTATGTGTTTTTCTCCGACCCGGTCGCTGCCACTTGCTCCCCCGGAAGTCGTCACTCCCCTCCCCGCTCGTTGCGGCTCGCTACCCCGACGACCCTACGCGAAGACGCTCCGGATCACGTCGCCGAACCGTATCAGCACGACCCCCCCGACGAGCATCGCGAGCAGCCACAGGAGCGTGATGAGCACGCTCCGCCGCATGAACGGGTCATCGGTCCAAGTTGTCATACCACACACTCCGTCGCCCGGGCTCAAAAGTCTCCCGTCGGTTCGGTACTGGCCGATGACTCCCCATCGCCGGGTGGATGGTCGACCCGGCGAGCGCCGCCGGAACTACCCCACCGGGCTCTACATTCCGTCGCAAACTCTACTTTGAATCACAAAGTCAATTTGCTACGCAAACTTTATTGACCCGGAAACTAGTTTTCGGATCGAGGCATGACGGAGATGGTCCCCGTTCCGGCCGAGGAGTACAGCCCGCCCACCGCCGCTCACCCACCGGAGGTGCGGGTGGGATGAGCGCGGTCGAGATAGACGGCCTCACGAAGCGGTTCGGCGACGTGACCGCGGTGTCGGAGCTGTCGCTGTCGGTCGACCGCGGCGAGGTGTTCGGCTTCCTCGGTCCCAACGGCGCGGGGAAGTCGACGACGATCAACGTCCTCCTGGGCTTTCTCGACCCGACCGCGGGTGGCGTGTCCGTGCTGGGCACCGACGTGACGACGGACCCGCAGTCGGTGAAGTCCCGGGTGGGACTGCTCCCGGAGGCGTTCGAGCCGGTCCCGAACCTCACCGGCCGCGAGCACGTCGCGGCGGCGGTCGAGACCAAGGGAGCCGACGACGACCCGGACGCCCTCCTCGACCGCGTGGGACTGGACCCCGAGGACGCCCGCCGGCCAGCCGACGACTACTCGACCGGCATGTTCCAGCGGATGGCGCTGGCGGTCGCGCTCGTCGGCGAGCCCGACCTGCTGGTGCTCGACGAGCCGTCCGCGGGACTGGACCCCAACGGCGTCCGGCTGGTCCGCGAGATCGTCCGCGAGGAGGCCGACCGCGGCGCCGCCGTGTTCTTCTCCAGCCACATCCTCGACGAGGTCGAGCGCGTCTCCGACCGCGTGGGGATCCTCCAGGACGGCGAGCTGACGGCCGTCAACTCCGTCGAGAACCTCCGCGCGGACCTGGGGATGGGAAGCGTCGTCTCGGCGACCGTCGACGCGGTGCCGGACCTCGATCCCGTCGCCGCTGTGGACGGCGTCACCGACGTGTCCGTCGACGGCTCGACGGTCCAGGTGTCCTGCGCGGCGCCCCGGGCGAAGATGGCGTCGCTCCGCCGGCTCGACGACCGCGCGACGGTCGAGGACGTGACCATCGAGGAGTCGTCGCTGGAGGACCTCTTCGAGGCCTACACGACCGACCGGCCGGAGGCCGACGGCGATGCCGGCGACGTAGTGGCCGTCGACGGAGCGGACACGGCGGGCGGCGGCGATACCCCGGCGGCGACCGCGGGAGGTGAGCGGGCGTGAGCACGCGGACCGTCGCCGGCGTGGACTTCCGCAGCGTCAGACGCTCGTACGTCGTGGTCGGTGTCGTCGCGACGTTCGCGGCGCTGGTCGGGCTGGCCTTCCTCGGGTCGAGCGAGGTCCATCCCCACCCCGTGCGGACGACGTTCGGCCTCGCCGCGCTGGTGGCGTGGGCGCTCCCGCTCCTCCTCGCGCCGCTCGCCTACCTCGCCGTCGCGGGCGACCGCGCACGCGGGACGATAACCTACTACCTCGGCCTGCCGAACTCGCGGGCGGCGTACTTCCGCGGGAAGTACGTCACGCGGGCGGCCGTCGCCGCCGGGACGACGCTGCTGGGCGTCGCCGTCGCCTTCGCCGTCGCCCTCGCGACCTACGAGCACGCCCCCGACCCCGGTCGTTTCCTCGCGCTCGGCGTCCTCTCGACGGCGTTCGCCCTCGCGATGGTGGGCGTGTTCGTCGCCGTCTCGGCGTCGGCCGCCTCGCGGTCGCGCGCGATGGTCGGCGTGGTCGGCGCGTACTTCCTCCTGTCGGCGTTCTGGATCGGTCCCCTCCCCGCCCTGAACCTCGACACCGCGCTCGACGCCGTCGCCGCCCTCACGGGCGTCGCGATCCCCGAGTCGACGCGGGCGCTGGTCGGCGCTCTCTCGCCCGCCGGCGCGTACTTCAACCTCCTCCCCGAACTCGTCTGGGCCGACGCGCCCGGCGAGTACGCCGCCCTCCAGCAGTTCGCCGACCTCCCCGACTTCCTGGGGTACGAAGTGTGGTTCAACGCCGCCGTCCTCGCGGTCTGGACGGTCGGCGCGCCGCTCGTCGGCTACCTCCGGTTCCGCTCGGCGGAGCTGGGGTAGCCACCCTTCGGCGGTGGTCCCCGCCGACGCTTCCGGAATCGACTTACCGCCTCTCCGACAACACGGCGGCAACGACCGCCCCACGAACGCATGACGCGAACCCACGACACCGGCGCTCGACCGACGGACGCACAGCCCCCCGCCGCGGCGACCGCGAGGTGGTCGCCGTGAGCGACGCCTCCGAGAGCGTCGACCCCGAGGAGTTGCAGCGCCAGCTGTCGGACATCAAGGGGGCAATGGGGCTGGCCGAGCAGTACCCCGGCCGCGCCCGGCTGTGGCTGGTCGCGGGCCTGCTCATCGGCGTCGCCGCGCTGCTGGTCCAGGCGACGTTCTTCTTCTACGAGACGCTCGACGCGGCCGCCTACGTCGCGATCTGGGGCGGATTCAGCGTCGTCGCGGTCGCGACGCTGTGGCTCGTCTCCGTGCGACTCCCGAGCAGCGAGGCTCCCGAGGGGGGGCCGAGCTGGCGAGCCATCTACGGGTCGCTCGGGGCCTTCGTCGTCGCCGCGACCGGCGTCACCGGCGACGCGGCCGGTCAGATCCCCGGCCTCGACCGCGCGCTGCTGTATTTCGGGCTCGTCATCGCTGCGGTCGGGCTCGGACTCCTGCTGACCGGCGCCGTGCTGTCGGCCTACCGGGTCCGCCGGCGCGACCGGCTGGTGTTCTACGCCGGCGGCGCGTGGGTCCTCGTCTACGCCTCGTGGCTCCCCTACGTCCAGGTCCTCCGGTGGGTCGGCGTCGGCCTCTTCGGCATCCTCTTCATCGTGTACGCGATAGCCGCCTACGTGTACCTGACGCGGGCCTGACCCATGGACTTCGACAAACTCGTCCACCAGCCGACGCGGCTCCAGATCTTCGCCTACCTCTACCAGCACGGCGAGACGAGTTTCCCCGACCTCAAGGAGGCGCTGGACGTGACCGAGGGCAACCTCGCCAGCCACATCGGGAAGATGGAGGAGGCCGACTGCGTCGCCGTCGAGAAGCAGTTCGTCGACCGCAAACCGCAGACAACCTACGAACTCACCGACCTGGGTCGCGAGAAGTTCGAGGAACATATCGGGACGCTCGAAGCGCTGATCGAGGATCTGGAGTGAGTCCGCGAGTGCGGAGCGCCGGTCAGTTCCGCGCGGTCACGAATCGTCCGATAGCGACGCGTCCGGGACGAGCCCGCGCGCTGTCGCACCGAGCGGCCCCGCGACGAACGGGATAGCGACGCCCACCGCCAGCAGCTGCCCCATCGCGAGGGACGCGTCGAGCGTCCCGGCGAGCGCGAACTGAACTCCGGCGGCGAGCAGGACGACCCCTCCGAACGCGAACCCGGCGACGAGCGCCCGGCGGAGCGTCGGCTGGGCGAACCCGACCAGCGCGCCGCCGACCAGCAGGCCGGCCCAGTGGACAGTCGCCAGCGCGAGCCCCAGCGCAGTCGCCGTGACCGTCAACGCCCACCGCTCGCGCGGGCTCGTCTGCGCGTCGTACAGCCGGGCGCGGAGCCCCTCCGGGGAGTCGTCGTCAGTCCCGAACACGTCCGCCAGCGACTCACTCATCGCCGACACCTCCCGCCGCGTCGGCGTTCCCGGGGTCGAACCGCACCTCCGGGTCGCCGTCGGTCGTCTCGACCAGCGGGCGGTACTCGGCGTCGGCCCACGGTTCGAGGAGGTCGCTGTAGTGGTCGGAGAAGTACTCGCCGTCGTTGCCCCCGGGGATCATGCCGAGGGAGGGCTCGCCGTCGAACCGCGCGAGCAGGCGGAAACTGCTCCCGACGGCCGACTCCTTGCGGAAGTTGCGGACGGTGGCGGGCGAGCCGTCGGTCGGGAGCCGCGGGTAGTTCAGGAAGCCCAAGTCGAAGGGGTGGTCGATCGCAGTCCGGTTGTAGTCGCCGTAGGTCTCGTAGCCCTCGTCGTCGATCTCGGCGGCCGCGTCGGCCATCGCGGCAGCGATCACGTCGCGGCGGGTGCGCGGGTCGACCCCCTCCGCCGGGGGGTCGGCGAACCACCGACTCTCGGGGTCGAGCGCGAACAGCACCAAGTCGTTGGGGTAGTGCTCCTCGCCGAGGCTGGCGGTGTCGAGGACGGGGTCGAAGACCCGCTCGCGGTAGTGGCCGACGAACAGTTCGAAGGCGAGCGCGGCGCGCGAGTCGCGGTCCATGCGGTAGTCCCAGCCGTCGAGGCGGTCGGCGGCCGCCCGGGCCGGTTCGCCCATCGCGTCGCGAGCCTCGAGTATGGTGGGGACGAACAGCCGGGCCCGCTCGTCGACCACGTCGCGCTGGACGCGCCGCATGTACGCGAAGTCGAAGGGACCGTCGCTCGCGGCCCGCCGATCGAGCAGGTCGTAGATCCTGCGGGCGCGGAACGGCGCGGCGTACCCCTCGCCGAGATAGTAGTCGGGGTCGTCGGCGATCCGCTGGTTCGCCGTCGCGAGGTAGTCGGGGTCCCGGACGCCCGGCTTCTCCGCGAAGGGGATCCACCCCGTGTCGAGGTCGGGCTGGCCGTACGGCTCGTACCCCGGCCACTCGCCCTCCCGGGCGGAGCCGTCGAAGACGCGGTCGCCGCGGACAGCGTCCCCGTCGTCGCCGGGTCCGCCGTTGCCGGTGTCACCCCCGCCGGACTCGCGGACCGGGACCAGCCCCGTCATCCAGTAGGCGGTGTTGCCGTCGCGGTCGGCGTAGACGGCGTTCTGCGTGGGCGTGTCGAACTTCCGGAGCGCCGCGAGCGCCGCCTCGCGGCCGTCGCTGCGGTCGAGTTCGTGGACCGCGACCGCGGTCCGGGAGGCCTGGAGGCCGGTCCAGGCGACGCCGACGCGCCGGCCCTGGCGTTCGAGCACCGGGCCGTGGACCGACTTGCGGACCGTGACGGAACGGTCGTCGCCGCCGGCGACCTCGATAGTTCGCTCCTCGGTCTCGAACGCGCGCCACTCGTCGCCGTCGCGGTACTCGCCGCCGCGGGTCTCGTAGGTGTAGGTGTCGAGCACGTCGGCGCCGGCGTTGGTGAACCCCCAGGCGCCAGCGTCGTTCTCGCCGATGACGACGAACGGGACGCCCGGGAAGGTGACGCCCCGGACCCGCATCCCCGGCCGGCGCTGGTGCATCTGGTACCACACCGGCGGCGCCATCAGGGTCAGGTGCGGGTCGTTGGCGACCAGCGGCTGGCCGCTCGCGGTGTGCTCGCCCGAGACGAGCCAGCTGTTGGAGCCGACCCCGGGCTCGGACTCGAAGTCGGCCAGCCACGCCGACAGCGACGCGAGGTCGTCCCCGTTCGGCGCGTCGGCGGCCGTGGCGGTGGACGAGTCGGCCGCCTTCCCACCCTCGCCGGCCCCACCGTCCCGCAGAATCGGAACGTCGTGGTCCAGACGATCGGGGTACAGCGTCGCCGCGGCCGATGCCCCCAGCGCGTCGGCGGCGACCGACCGGCGGAGCGACCGGAAGCTCCCGGTCAGACCCCAGCTGATCTGCTTCTCGACGAGCATCGAGTCGACGGGCGTCCACGCGGCGGGTTCGTAGTCGAGCAGGCGGAATTCGAGCGGGAGCGGCTCGCTCGTCCGCTGGGCCTCGACGCCGGCGGCGTAGGCCCGCATCGCGTCGCCGGTCGGCGTGTCGCGGACGGCTCGCCAGCTCGCCTCGGCGGCGGCCGCGAAGTCCATCTTCGTGTGAAAGCGGTCGGACTCGACGGTGCGCTCGCCGACCGCCGCCGAGAGCCGGCCCCGCATCCGCCGGCGGATCAGGTCCATCTCGAACAGCCGGTCGGCCGCGTGGACGTACCCGACCGCGAAGTACAGCGACGGCTCGTCGTCCCCCCGGACCGTCGGCACGCCGGCGTCGTCGTAGCGGACGGTCGCGCGGCCGTACGGCGTGGCGACCCGCTCGCGGGAGCCCGCGGTCGCGGCGCCCCAGGCCGCCCCCGACAGCGGCGCGAACCGGTCGAGGTAGCCCCGGGCGTCCGTGAGCGTCGCGGCGCCGACGCCACCGCCCAGCAGAGCGGCGATCACCGACCGTCTGGTTGGCATTCCTCGCCTGTGGGGGCCGTGTGAACTTAAGCGTGGTCCGGGCGAGTCAGTGGAGGGCCGTGTCCACGTCGACTTCGCCGTTCGCTCGTACTCGCCGTTCGCTCGGACGGTCGTCGTCGCCCGTCGAAAGAGATGGTTTGATACGCTTCTGTTCCCTAGTCCCGTCGAATGAGTCAGGGGACGGCCGACTGGCGGGCGCAGGTGGACGCCGTCGACGCGGCCCTCGTCGACGGGTGGCAGAGCGGGTTCCCGGTCCGGGAGCGGCCCTTCGAGGCCGTCGCGGCGGACGTGGGCGTCGCGGAGAGCGAGGCGCTCGACCGGGTCCGGCGGCTCTACGACGAGGGGATCTTCCGGCGGTTCGGGCCCGTGTTGAACCCGCCGGTGATCGGCAGTTCGACGCTGGCGGCGGTGCGGGCGCCGGCCGACCGCTTCGACGAGGTCGCCGCCGTGATCAACGGCTACGAGCAGGTCAACCACAACTACGCACGGGACCACGAGTGGAACATGTGGTTCGTCGTGACCGCCGCCTCGAAGGAGCGCCGCGACGCCATCCTCGCCGAGATCGAGGAACGGACCGGCTGCGAGGTCCTCGTCCTCCCGATGCTGACGGACTTCTACATCGACCTGGAGTTCCCGGTGGTCAACGGCGACCGCTTCGCCCGGGAGAGTCTGTCGGAGACCGACGTGTCGGCGACGACCATCAGCGAGCGGGCGGCCGCGGACCTGTCGGCGCTGGACCGGCGCGTCCTGCTCGAAGTGCAGGGCGGGTTCCCGCTGTCGGCGACCCCCTATCGGGACGTGGCCGCGGCGGTCGACGCGCCGGTCGCGGACGTGCTCGCGAGCGTCGAGAAGCTGCTCGCCGACGGCTGTATCAAGCGGATCGGCTGCGTCGTCAACCACCTCGTGACGGGGTTCGACGCCAACTGCATGGTTGTCTGGGACGTACCCGACGACGAGCTCGACGAGCGGGGCGTCGAGGTGGGCAAACTCCCGTACGTGACGCTGTGTTACCACCGGCCGCGCCGGCCGGACCAGGAGTGGCCCTACAACCTCTTCACGATGATCCACGGGCGCGAGCAGGACGCCGTCGACGCGAAGATCGACGAGCTGGCCGCCGAGTACCTGCCCGTCACCCACGAGCGGCTCTACTCGACGGAGACGCTGAAACAGACGGGCGCCCGCTACGAGGACCTCGTCGACGAACACGCCGACGAGTGACCGCCGAGACTGCCGGTGACCGCCGAGACTGCCGGTAACCGCCGAGACTGTCGATAACCGCCGAGACTGCCGGTGACCGCCGAGACTGCCGGTAACCGCCGAGACTGTCGATAACCGCCGAGACTGTCGATAACCGCCGAGACTGTCGATAACCGCCGAGACTGTCGAGTTCGGGAAGCGGAATCCCCAGCCTCCGTGAACCGACGGAAGCTTTTTGCGCACGCTCGGTCCATACACCCACGTTCGTATGACGGGTCCGAAGCGGGGGGTCGTGCTGATCGTCGACGACGAGCAGGAAGTCGCCGACGCCTACGCAGCACACGTCCGCGACGCACACGAGGTGCGGACGGCCTACGGGGGAGAGGAGGCGCTCGCGAAACTCGACGAGGACGTGGACGTGGTGTTGCTGGACCGGCGGATGCCGGACATGGTCGGCGACGAGGTCCTGGAGACGGTCCGCGACCGGGGGCTGGACTGCCGGGTGGCGATGGTCACGGCCGTCGACGCCGACTTCGACATCGTCGACATGGAGTTCGACGACTACGTCGTCAAACCGGTCAGCGGCGATGAGCTGCTCGACACCGTCGACCGGCTCCTGCGCTGTGCCGACTACGAGCGGGCGCTGCGTGAGTACTACCGGGTCACCCGCACCCAGGTCGCGCTCCAGTCGGCGAAAGGCGCCGGGGAACTGGCAGACAGCGACGAGTTCAGTCGACTGGAGGAACGCCGGGCGGAGCTGCGCGACTCGCTGTCGGACGCCGCCGAGCGGCTCGCCGACGACGACTTCGAGGCGCTGTTCCGCGACCTGGACGAGTGATCGGAGCGGTGAGGGCCGACGCCCCGCGGTGACGGCGACGGCGCGAGCGACCGCGGTCGACGCGGACGGCCGCCGTCGAGGCGGTCGCCCGGGTCGGCGCACCCCCGCGATAGCGACGCGTCGTCACCGAGTCAGGCGGATACCGACCCTTTCGAAAACACTATTCGGGGAAAGTCCTAAGCCGGGCGCAATGACTCCGCAACTGCCGGACGTCCAGGCGTCGAGCCCGGACGTGACCGTCGGCCTCAACCGCGTCGGCGTCACCGGCGTCGAGAAGTTAGTCGAGATCAGCCGCGAGGAGAAACGCCCCTACGTCCTGATGGCCGAGTTCGAGGTGTTCGTCGACCTGCCGTCCTGGCGGAAGGGCGCCGACATGAGCCGCAACATGGAGGTCGTCGACGAGACCCTGGAGGAGGCGGTCAGCCAGGGCGACCTGCGCATCGAGGACATCTGCGGCCACGCCGCCGAGCGCCTGCTCGACAAGCACGACTACACCGAGCAGGCGGAAGTCCGCATGGAGGCGGAGTTCGTCACGCGCGAGCGGACGCCCGCCAGCGACCTGCCCACTCAGTCGACCGCCGACGTGATCGCCTCGGCGACGGCCACCGAGGACGGCGACATCCGCGAGGAGATCGGCGCCGAGGTCACCGGCATGACGGTCTGTCCCTGCTCGCAGGGAATGTCCGCCGCCCGCGCCCGCGAGAAACTCCGCGAGCAGGGCGTCGACGACCGCACCATCGAGGAGTTCCTCGAGGAGGTCCCCCAGCCGGGCCACTCCCAGCGCGGCCACGCCACCCTGACCGTCGAGAGCGAGAGCGGCCCGGACGTGGACCTGGTCGAACTGATCGAGGTGGCCCGCGACTCGATGAGCGCGCGCATCTACAACCTCGCGAAACGGCCCGACGAGGACCACATGACCTACCAGTCCCACCTCGACGCGAAGTTCGTCGAGGACTGCGTCCGCGCGATGGCCGAGGGCGTGATCGACGAGTTCCCCGAGCTCGACGACGACGCCGTCGTCCGCATGGAGCAGTCCAACGACGAGTCCATCCACCAGCACAACGCCCACGCCGAGCGGGTCGCCGAGGTGGCGACCCTGCGCGAGGAAGTCAACGGCGACGACTGACCGGTTTTCGCGGCAGCCGGCGCTCAGGAGGACGGGTCGGCGTCCGCGGCGTCCGGCCCCTCCCGGTAGACGATCAGGTAGAACAGCGGCAGCAGCGCCAGCAGGGCGCCGAAGGTGTTGCGCGGCTGGGCGAACACGTCCGGCGGCGAGAAGACGGTGCCGGCCATCATCGCCGCCAGCAGCGCCAGCAGGACGGTCAGCGCCAGCCGCTCGCGGTCGGACTGCGGCGCGGTCCGCTCGGGCCGGTAGGCGACGTACCCGACCAGCGCGGGCGGGAACGCGGCGACCGCGAGCGTCGAGCCGACCGGGTGGTCGGCCTCGCGGGCGACGGCGTCCAGGTAGACCCAGGCGACCAGCGTGACCCAGGTCAGCGCGGGGAACGCCGCCGCGACCACCGCTCCGGTCGACTGCAGCGGCGCGACCGCGGCGAGCGTGTCGAACATGTCGCCGCATAGACCGGGAGCGACCCTAAGCGTTGTCGGTCCGGGCCGGTCGTGCGGTCGCCGCGTCGGACTCGCGGGGTGGACCGGGTAGCCCGGGCGGACCGGGCGGAGGTCCGCCCTCCCGAGGCCGCCGACCGCCGAAGATTGAAGCCCCGGCCGGGTCGTACGTGGGGCATGGGCAAGCGCATTCTGGTCCCGGTCGACGGGTCCGAGCAGGCACACAGGGCGTTCGAGTTCGTCGCCGAGGAGTTCGGCGGCGCGGAGGTGGTGCTGTTGCACGTCGTCAACCCCGCGGAGGCCGGCTACAGCGCCCAGGCCTCCATCCCGAGTTTCTCCGAGGAGTGGTACGAGAGCGAGCGGGCTGCCGCCGAGGAGCTGTTCGACGAGATCGCCGACCTCGCCGACGGGACCGACCTCTCGATCGAACGGGAGATCGAGGTCGGCAAGCCGATCCGCGTCATCGTCGAGTTCGCCGAGGACGAGGCGGTCGACCAGATCGTCATGGGGAGCCACGGCCGCTCGGGCGTCACCCGCATCCTCCTGGGCAGCGTCGCCGAGGCGGTCGTCCGGCGCTCGCCCGTCCCCGTGACCGTCGTGCGCTGAGGCGGCCGTAACGGGCCGGGCCGCGCTGTCGGTCAGTCCGTGTCGGCGTCGTCGACGTGGCGGACGATGTGCACGTCGTAGCGGGGGTCCTCGGAGACCGGCGCGCCGACGCTGGAGACGGGCGTCGAGACGCGGCCGGCGTTCTCGCTGCCGATGAAGACGATCTCGGCGTCGACCTCCTGCGCGACCGAGCGGATCGTCCGGACCACGTCGGTCGTGACCGAGGCGACCGAACTCACGTCCTCGGGGCGCTCGCAGCGGACGGTCGCGTCGGGGGCGACGGCGCGGATCTTCGCCTCCAGCGCCGACTCGATCTCGTCGGGGTCGTAGCGCTCGCTCTCGTCGATCCAGCCGCGCTCGACGGCGAACTCCCGTTCGTCGAGCGGGATCACGATCAGCGCGACGACCTCCTCGTCGGTGAGTTCGGCGAACTCCGCCGCCCGCCCCAGGGCCGCCTCGGCCAGCGCCGACCCGTCGAAGGGCACCAGGTACGTCATGTCTCGTGGTGGGTCCGCCCGCGTCTTATAGCCGGTGGGGGACCCGTCCCGGGAGTCGGCTCCGTATCCGGGCGCCGCCCGGCAGCCGGCGTCCGGCGGCCGGTCGAAGACTCGCCCGAAGCGACAGACGAAAGGTCCGTCGCCGCCGATCGGACCGTATGGCAGAGGACGGTCCCGTCGACCCGGCCACGATCGGCGAGCGCGACGCGCCCCCCGTCGAGGAGAAGCCGTACAAGATCATCTTCGAGGCGAACAAGTGCTTCGGCGCCGGGAAGTGCGCGGAGGTCTCGGACAACTGGAAGCTGGACATATCGACGGGGATCGCCAAACCGCGGGCGTACTTCATCGGCGAGGACGACCTCGACGAGAACGTCCGCGCGGCGGAGGCCTGCCCCGCGAAGAAGGACCGCGGGGTCATCCACGTCGTCGACCGCCGTACCGACGAGGAGATCGCGCCCGACCCGAACGGCGACGGCACTCTCTCGGTCGACTGGTGAACGGGCGAGCGGTCCCGCCGCAGTCAGGCGGTCCCGCGATCCGCGGCCAGACGCCCCGTAGCCGTTGAACTGACCGGACGAGTTTTGTAGCCGCCCGTACAACGGTCGGGGAATGGTGTCGGTGACGGCCGTCGTGGGAGTCGCGTACCTCCTGACGGGGGTCGGGCTACTCGTCCTGTTGCGCGAGCCGATCCGACGCCCGGACAAGCCGGGGAGCACGGGGTTCGCGCTGGCCGTCCTGGGAATCTCGCTGTGGCCGCTGAGCCAGGGGGTCAACTACTTCGTGACCGGGTTCGCCCCGTCGATGGGGCTGTGGACGCTCAGGCTCTCGGCGGCGTCGATCATCTCGGTCGGCTGGTTCCTCGTCGCCGCGGAGGTGACCGGCCGGCTGTCGCTGTCGCGGACCGTCGCGGCCACCGCCGTCGCGTACGTGCTGATCGAACTCCTGCTGGTGGTGACCAACGGCACCCACGGCCTCGTCTTCGGGCCGGCGACGACCGTCCGGGGGACGGTCCCGGTCGTCGCGTACGGGCCGTGGTTCTGGGTCCAGACCGCCGTCAACTACGGGCTGATCGTCGTCGGGACCGGGTTGCTCGTCGTCGAGTGGTCGCGGTCGAGCGGGCTCCGGCGCCGCCAGACCGCCGTGCTCTCGGTCGCGGTGCTCCCGCCCGTGGTCGCGAACCTCGCCACGCTGTTCGGCCCGGTCCCGACGGTCCACGACCTGACGCCGTTCGGCCTCGTCGGCAGCGGCCTCCTGCTGTCGTGGGCGCTGTACCGCGCGGAGTTTCTCGACATCGTCCCCGTCGCCCGCCAGGTCGCGATGGCCGAGATGCAGGACGCCGTCGTGACGCTCGACGACGAGGACCGCGTCGTCGACTGCAACCGGGCCGCCCGCACGCAGTTCGACATCCCCCGCTCGTACGCCGGCGACCCCGTCGACCGGTACCTCCCGTCGCTGGCCGGGGTGTCCGCGCCCGACGGCGGGACGACCGCGGCCGACAGCGCCGGACCGGTGGCCGACGACGGCCCACCGGCTGGCGACGGCCAACCGGACACCGACGGCCCACCGACCGGTGACGGGCTATCGACGACTGCCGGCGACGGGGCCGCGACCGCCGCCCGGTCGTCGGGGTCGGCGGTCGTCAGCGAGGCGGTCGACGGCGAGACCCACTCGTTTTCGGTGACGGTGTCGCCGGTCGTCGAGGGCGGCCGCACCGTCGCCCGAGTGGTCGTCCTCAGGGACATCACGCCGATCAAGCGCCGCGAGCGCGAGCTGGAGGAGCGGGAGGCCGAGCTTGACCTGCTCCGGCAGATCCTCTCACGGGTGCTGCGGCACAACATCCGCAACAAGCTGACGACGATCCGCGGCAACGCCGACCTGATCGCCGAGTCGGCGACGGGCGACGACGCCGCCCGCGTCGACCGCATCGTCGAGGCCAGCGACGAACTGATCGGACTCAGCGAGAAGGCCCGGACCATCGAGGATCTGGTCGACCGGACGGACGAGACAGCCACCTACGACCTGCGTGTCGTCGCCGAGCGGGTCGTCGAGCGGGTCCGCGACCGCTACCCCGACGCGACCTACACCGTCGACGGCGCCGAGGCCTGCACCGTCGAGACGGGGTCGGGCGTCGAGTCGGCCGTCGAGTGCCTCGTCGAGAACGCCGTCGAACACAACGACGCCGCTGAACCCTCCGTCCGCGTGACCGTCGCCCGTGGCGCCGACGGCGCGGAGATCCGCGTCAGCGACGACGGCCCCGGCATCTCAGAGCACGAGCGGTCGGTGATCCGTCGCCGGGAGGAGACCCCGCTGTCCCACAGCAGCGGCATCGGCCTGTGGATCGTCTCCTGGGTCGCCGACCGCTGCGGGGCCGACCTGTTGTTCGACGTCGACGAGGACGGCAGCACCGTCTCGCTCCGGTTCCCCGACGCCCGCTAGCGATTCCGCGACGACGGTCCGCGACCGAGGGGCCGTCAGCGATCACTCTGAGGGTGGTTTCGTCCACGTCGTTGCCACCCGGGTTTCTGCAGGGGGCGCAGCCACCGAGGGACCCCGGTGGCAAAAAGACGGTTGGTAAAGAGTTTTCTCCCCCGCCCCGCGAAAGATGGACCATGACTACACGCGAGTACGATGTCGTCGTCGTCGGGGCGGGGACCGCCGGCTGTTACGCCGCGGCGACCGTCGCCCGTGAGGGCTACGACGTCGCGCTCCTCGAGCGCAAACCGGAGGAGGAGGGGGGGCACATCGCCTGTGGCGACGCTCTCAAGGGGGCCAGCTCCTTCCCCGACGCGATCCCGAAATCGCAGATCGAACCCGCGATGACAAACACCGGCGTCGACCACGGCCGCTTCGAGATCCCACAGGAGGACACCGTGCTGGAGATTCCCGTCCCCGGGGAGCTCGCCGTCATCGACCGCTGGGAGTACGGCAAGGCGGTCATCGAGGGCGCGCGCGACGCCGGCGCCGAGATCCACTTCGACACGCTCGTCAAGGACGTGACCCAGGCCGACGACGGGACGGTCACGGGCGTCCGCGCGATGCGGGAGGGCGACCCCGTCGACTACGAGGCCGAGATGGTCATCGACGGCGCGGGCGCGCTGTCGATCCTCCAGGACAACGTCGACTTCGACGGGACGACCTTCGATACGAACGTCAGCTACAGCCAGTTCTGCTCGGCGTACCGCGAGGTCGTGACGGTCGACGAGCCCGTCGAGTGGGACGACGCCCTCGTCTTCAAGCCGACCGAGCGCGCGGCGGGGTACCTGTGGTACTTCCCGCGGACCGACACCGAGATCAACGCCGGGCTGGGCTTCCAGATGAACGAGGAGCCGATGCACCTCGTCGAGGACCTCAAACGGGACCTGCGGAACCGCGAGGAGTTCGACGGCGCCACCGTCGAGGACAAGCTCGGCGCCGCCCTGCCGACGCGACGGCCCTACGACTCGGCGGTCGCGCCGGGCTTTATTGCGGCCGGTGACGCCGCCGGGCTCGTGAACCCGACGACCGGCGGCGGCATCGGCGGCGCCGCCTACTCCGGGCAGTACGCCGGCGAGCAGGCGGTCGCCGCCATCGAGGACGGCGACGTGGGCGAGGACAGCCTCTGGGAGTACAACAAGCGGGTGATGGACCACTTCGGCGCCCGCTTCGCCACGCTGGACGTGTACAACATCTTCGTGACCGCATACGACATCGACGACCTGATGGGGATGCTGGCGGCCCTGCCCGCCGAGAAGATCGCCGAGGGGCTCTACGCCGGCGAGACCGACATCGGCCTCTGGCTCAAGCTCAAGACCGCGGTCAAGTCGGTCGGCCACTGGGGCACCATCTACGACCTCTACGAGACGAAACAGCTGGCCGAGCGGGTCCTCGACCACTACGAGGACTACCCCGACAGCCGCGAGGGCTTCGCCGACTGGCAGATCCGCCGCGACGAGATCCTCGACGACGTGTACGAGACGACCGGCGCCGACCCCAAGTACTGAGCGGCCGCGCCGCCGCGTTCGCACCATCGCACCTCCGCCCGCAAATTCGCACCGTCGTATCCTCGCCCCCGTTCGCCTCATCCGCTTCCCCGTACGCTGCCGACGGAACTGTCGACCGGCGAGCCGCGCGACCCGAGGGGAGTCGGTGAGTACCGGACAGATCTTGACAAATATTTATATGTATTCGCCGATATATTGGTCGGTACGCGCGGTGGGGACCGGTCCGGACGGAGAGTGGGCGGCGGCTGGGGCGCCGTCCCGAAGGGGCGTCCGGGTAGCGTTCAGGCGCGCGTGGGGAAGGAAACCATGACAGGCTTCGACTCGTCGAGAGCTGTTTCGCCGGTCATCGGGGTCATCCTGATGGTCGCGATCACCGTGTTGCTGGCGGCGACGGCGGCGACGTTCTTCATGGGGTTCGAGGGGTCGCTGTCGGGGACGCCGACCGTCGCGATAGAGGGGGAGTTCGCCGTCGACAGCGGCGGTCACGAACTCACCGTCGAGTTCACCGGCGGCGACGTGCTGGCCCGGGAGAACGTGAAAGTCCACGTCGCGAGCGCGGGCTGTCGGGGCGCCGGCTCGGTCACCGACCGCTACGGCCTGTCGGAGCTGGGCGTCTCCGGGTCGACGGTCGCCGCCGGCTCGCAGGCGCAGGTCACCGTCGGGACAGTCTGCCCGCCGGCCGCGAGCCAGCTCGACCTCTCGCGGACAGCGGTGACCGTCTCGTGGGTCGAGTCCGGAAGCGGGAGCGGTACCGTCCTCTACCGCTGGCGCGGACCCGCGGCCTGACCGGTCGCTGTCGGTCGCGCCGGCGACAGCCAGCCAGGTACTCACGTGAGCCTCCGATCGGGGGGACGGTCCGTCCGAGAGGGCTTCCCGTGGAGACGGTAGCCGCTCAGGGACGGTCGCGCGCCAGCGCCCGGATCGTCTCGGACAGCACGTCGACGCCGACGACCAGCGAGTCCTCGTCCACGTCGAAGGTGGCGGTGTGGTGGCCGCCGGGGTGGTCGGTGCCGACGCCGACGTACGCGGCCCGCCCGCCCCGCTCCTGGACGCGGTTCATCAGGACGGTCGCGTCCTCGCTCCCGCCGAGGTCGTCGTTCCGCACCACCGAGTCGACGCCGTCGGTCCGGCCCGCGACCGTCTCGACCACGTCGACGACGGCGGGGTCGCTCTCGGCGCCCGGTGCCTCGCCTTCCCGGGTCACGTCGACCTCGCAGTCGTGCATCGTCGCCGCACCCTCGAGGACCGAGCGGGCGCGCTCGCGCATGTACTCCATGAGTTCCGTCGTCTCGCCGCGGACTTCGCCCTCGATGTGGGCTTCCTCGGGGATCACGTTCGTCGCGGTCCCGCCGCCGACCTTCCCGGCGTTGACCCGGGTGACGCCGTCCCCGTGGCGCGGGATCGCGTAGAGATTCCCGACCGCGGCGGCCATCGCCTGGACGGCGTTGCGCCCCGCGCCCGGCTCTCCACCGGCGTGGGCCGACTCGCCCGCGAAGTCGGCACGGAACTGGTGGACCGCCAGGAACCCTCCGATGCCCGCGACCACCTCGCCGGTCGGGTGGTCGAGCCCGATGTGGACGGCGAGCAGGTAGTCGACGTCGTCGAGCAGGCCGCTCTCGGCCATCGGCTTCCCGCCGCCGATGGACTCCTCGGCGGGCTGGAAGAGGACCTTCAACGTCCCCTCGAAGTCACTCTCGGCGACCGCCTCCAGGACGCCGAGCCCGATGGTCGCGTGGGCGTCGTGGCCACAGGCGTGCATCGCGCCCTCGTGTTCCGAGCGGAATCCCTCGCGGGCGGGGAGGTGCTCGTCGTCGGTCGACTCTTCCCGGGGCAGCCCGTCGATGTCAACCCGCAGGGCGACCGTCGGGCCGTCCCCGCGTTCGAGTGTCGCCGCGGCGCCCGTGTAGCCGCCGCGCAGTCGCTCCAGCGTCTCGGGGTTCGCGCCCGCTTCTTCGGCCTGCCGGTACCACCGCTGGAGCTCTTCGTCGTCGGGGACGGCAATGCGTTCACCGTCCGCGAGCACCTCGGGACCGACTAGTATCTCGTCGGTGTCCAGCGATTCGAGTTCGTCGACGATCCGCGCGGTCGTCCAGAACTCCCGCCAGGCGGGTTCGGGTTTGCGGTGGAACTCCCGGCGTAGCTCGACCAGGCGCTCGCGACTCGGCTGACTCATGGGCGACTGTGGGCGCCCCGGGAAGGTGTGGGTTTCGGCGATCAGGCGTGAAAATCGAGATCAGTACCGGCTCGACTCGGTCCGCCGCCGCGAACAGCGTGGAAGTCCCAACCCGTTTCGGCCGGTTCGACGGTCTGTGCGGGTGGGAATGAAAGGGGCGGCCGTCTGCACGAACCCCGGCGACGCAAGCACTGGACCGAGCGGAGCGAGGGAAGCGCGCAGCGAGCCGTGGGAGTGCAGACGGCCGGGGCTTTCACGCTGCTTGTGACGCCAGTACGGTCGATGGTGACCCCCGCGGCGGTGAGAGTCACTGTAATCGCGACTCTCGGAGAATCGATCCGACCATCTCGAACTCAGCGGACCTGTTCGATCTCGGCTTCGACGTGGATGCGGTCGGGGTAGTCGTCGCCGGCGACCGAGCGGGCGAACTCGTCGTGGCCATGGATCTCGACGGTCCGGGTGTAGGCGGTGTACTGCCAGGGCTCGAACTCGCCGCCGTCGGCGGCCAGCCGCTTGCTCTGGGGCACGCGGTGGTCGGTCGGCGGCTGGGGATGGGGCCCTTTCAGCTCGACGCCCTTGCGCTCGGCGGCGGCCTTGACCCCGTCGACGACGTCGTCGAGGAGCCGGCGGTCCCCGCTCGTGAACGTGAGCTTCGTGACGAAGGGCATACCCACTCGGTCGCCGGGAGTCGGGATAAGCCATGCGCTTGCCGCCGCGTCGTGTCGAGTCGGCGAGTGGTCACCGCGGCGATGCTCCGATATTCACTTAAGGAGTGATAGAGTACCTACTGGCAATGATAGAGGCCACGAGCGCGGGAGCCATCCTCTTTCGCGACACGCGTGGCCGGCGGGAGTACCTCCTCCTGAAGAGTCGCCCGGGCGACTGGGAGTTCCCGAAAGGGGGCGTCGAGGGCGACGAGGAGCTCCAGCAGACCGCCATCCGCGAAGTGAAAGAGGAGGCCGGGATCGGCGACTTCCGGCTCTTGGACGGCTTCCGAGAGGACTACGACTACGTGTTCGAAGCCAACGGCAACACCATCCACAAGACCGTACACCTGTTCATCGCCCGGTCGTTCGAGGCGTCGGCGGAGCTCTCCCACGAGCACCGTGACCTCCAGTGGCGCGACTACGAACAGGCCATCAACACCGTCACCCAGGACGGCCCCCGCGAGATCCTCGAGGAGGCCCACGAGTTCCTCGACGAGAAGTTAGAGGAGGACGACGACGAGGAGTAGCGACCGGCGACCGCGTGGCCCGGTCGCGGGCCTGCCGACAGGCCGACAGTCGCATCGGGCGGTGTCCGCCCGTCGCTCGGTCGCCGTCAAGCGGCGCGACCGTTCAGGCACCGGATGCGACGTCGTTGATACCGGTCTGGATCAGGTACCAGGCCGCCGGACCGAGAAACAGGAACAGGACGAACAGCAGGCCGCCGCTCTGGTCGGTCACCGCCTCGGCCGCGTCGGCGACCTTCCACTGGCCGTAGAAGGGAACGATCGCGAGGATGGGCGAGAAACTCGCGTCCGTCCCCTGGTCCAGCTGTTTGGCCGTGCTGTACATCCAGTAGACCATGTACAGCCCCAGCGTGACGACCGCAAGCGCCACCTGTTTGCCGAGCGATCCCGTATTGAATGCGGACCTGTCTACGATCTGTGTCGACATACAGGCCCTTACAGAATGACAGAGTATAAATTACTTTGGGACGATACGTCTTCCTCGGCGTCCGAGAGTGCTGCACCCGTTCACGGGGCATTTATACGTCCGATCCGTCTGTGGCAACTGTGAGTGGGGTCGACGACGGCGTGCCCGGCCAGTCCGAGTTCGTCTTCGAGCTGGCGGTCTGTCAGTGGGCCGAACGGGAGTGGCCGCCCGCGGGGAGTGCGACCGGAACCGGGGCCGGGAACGGGAACGACCGGCCGACGATCGTCGCCCGACAGATCGGGACCAAGCGACGCCGCTGGGACACCGTCGTCGTCGAGTGCGACCCGGAGGGACTGGCCCGGCGGGCGAACTTCGGGCTCGGGGAACTCGACTCGGACCTGTTGCACGTCGTGCGTAACGCCCCCGCCGAGTGGGCCTGGTACCGCGACGCGCTGCCGGATCCCGGGTACCCCTGGCGGTACGTCCGCGAGGCGGTCCACCGGGCGGCCGACCGGGGGGTGATCGAGCGTCGCCGCCGGTCGAACAACCGCGTCGAGATCCGCCGCAGGTGGGCCTACCCCGACTGGGTCGAACAGGTCGTCGCCGTCGAGAACAAGCCGGATCTCGACGCCAGCGCCGCCCGCGAACTCGGGCCGCAGCTCGAACGCGACGTGGCGCTCGCCCTGGCCGACGAGGTGTGGGTGGCGACGACCGAGACGGGCGAAACCGTCGAGCCGGCGCTGGTCGAGGACGTGCCCGTCGAGGCCGGCGTCCTCACGGTCGACGCGACGGGCGACGCCGAAGTCTCGTGGCATCCCCGGACGCTGGCGGTCGACGAGCCCGGGACCAGAATTCTCGAACGGCCGTCGGGCGGCGACCGCGACGCCTCCGCCGCCCGCTTCGAGTACGCCGACTCCGAGTGGAAGGCCGACAAGCGGCTCGAACTCGCCGAGCGGGCCTACGGCCGCGGGTGGCGGGCCTACGCCGACACGATGCGCCCCGACTGCCGACACTTCCGGCTGACCGACACCGATGCGGGCTTTCTGCCCCGCTGTGGCGCGAAGGAGTGTCACCCGACGGCCGGCGAGTGCTCGGGCTCCTGTCCGGAGTTCGAACCGGAACCGCCGGCGTGGCGCTCGAAGGGCTGGCCCGTCTCCGGCGGTCCCGGCAAGGGGATCAAGCGGCTATTGGACCGCCAGCGGCGGCGACAGCGGCCCGAGCTTGACGAGAGGCCATGACCTATCGAACGGTGATCCCGAGGTTTGCGCCGGTGAGCGGTCGATTCGAGGG
This sequence comes from Halosimplex halobium, assembly GCF_051414055.1. Lineage (NCBI taxonomy): Archaea > Methanobacteriati > Methanobacteriota > Halobacteria > Halobacteriales > Haloarculaceae > Halosimplex > Halosimplex halobium. The sequence goes on along the minus strand of NZ_JBLKNX010000005.1, from coordinate 189,442 downwards.
GGTACCTGGCCCGGCCGGCGCGGGTTTTTTGCGGTCGCTGCTCCAAGGGTTGGTATGGCAGTGACGAAGCATCGGATCGTCTCCGGCGACGACTCGGAGATCCACGACGAACCCCACATCGAGGGGAGCCGGGTGACGGTCCTCCACGTTCACGAGCGGGTCGAGGGGCGCGGACTCCGCCCCGAGACCGTCGCGGAGCGGTTGAATCTCGACCTCGCGGACGTGTACGAGGCGCTCGCGTACTACCACCGGAACCCCGAGGAGATGCAGGCGGTCGAGGACCACAGGGAGACGGTCGCCGCGGAGTCCGAGACCCTCGAAAAGCCGGAACGAGATACCTCCTCGACGAGAACCTCGAACACGAGGTGGTCCATCGGCTCCGGAACCGCGACCACGAGGTGGTACACGTCGACCTGAGCGGCGAACTGAGCAAGGGGGATCCCGACAGCGACCTCGCGGCGTTCTCGCGCGAACGCGAGTTCGTGGTCGTCACCTACGACGACGACTTCCGGGACGACTTCGCGGACGACGACTACCATGCGGTGTTGTACCTGCCGGACCAGACTCACTCGGCGAAGCGGATCGCCGGCGCCCTCGACGAGATCGCCTCCTACTACGCGGAGGGCGATCTCCGCGGCTTCCTGACGGTCGGCGAAAGCTGGTTCTAGAGTCAGTCAGTCGTCGTCGAGCCGCTGGACCTCCAGCGCGTCGCGCTCGACGGCCAGCCGGTAGGTCGGGACGGTCTTCTGGACGCGCTCGACGACGCCCTTCTCGGCGAGCGACCGCAGCGCCGAGCGCACCTCGTCGACCTCGGGGTCGCGGCCGGCCGCCCGGAGGTCGTGCAGCGTCGCGACGACGCTCTGGGGCTCGTCGTCGTGGTCGGGGAGTACGTCGATGGTCGCCGCCTGCAGCGCGGGGACCGTGACGACCTGTTCGTCGATCTCGCCCTCCACGTCGTCGCCGACGAGGCGGTTGGCCTCGGGCGTCGCGCAGATGAGGCTGTCCTCGTTGCGGTAGTAGTAGTCTTTCAGCTCGGATTCGAGGTACTGGTGGACGTCGCTCCCGCTGTCCATGTCCCACTGGGCCTGCAGCTCGGCGTTTTTCGTCGGCTGGAGCGCCACCACGTCCGCGAGTCGCTCGCGGGCCTCGTCCGATAGCGTCATTCGCCCGAGGGTAGTTCACCGGGTTATTAATCCGTGTTGCTTGCCGGACGCGGCCCGACCCCGACCGCTCAGAGGTCGTCGAGCGTGCCGGCCACGTCGTCCCAGTGGCTGCCCTTCCAGAAGTGCTGGCCGCAGTTTCGACAGCGCCAGACGGTCTCCTCGTGGGTCTCGGGCGCGTAGTCGGGCGTCGGCTCGGTCCGGTCGACGCGTTCGAGCGGGCCGTTGCACGCCGAACAGCGCGCGGGCTCGTCGGACAGTTCGAGGTCGAACCCCGAGCGCCGGAGCTCGCGCAACTGCTCGGTGACCTCCCGCGTGGAGAGCAGTTGCGACCGCTCGGCGCGGGCCGCTAGCTCGCGGTCGCGGGTGACCAGCACCCGGCCCTCGGTGTGGGCCAGCGCCAGCACGTCGTCGTCGGCCTCGATGCCGCGCTCGCCCGCGTAGGCGGCGTCGTACCCGCACATCCGCAGGTACGTCGCCAGCTTGCCGAGCATGGTGTCGAGCAACAGCGCCGTCTCCACCGCCGGCTCCGGCGGGATCGTCTCATCGTCGGCCGCGCCGTCGATTCCGCCGCCGTCGGTCGCCTCGTCGGTCCCGCCGTCGCCCGCAACGACGGCGCCCGTTGTGCCCTCGGCCCCGCGGTCGGTGTCGGAGTCGTCGCCGGTCATTCGAGGAACTCGCGCAGGCCTTCGACGCCTCGCGTATTGAGTACGTCGGTCTGTTCGGCCCAGCCCCGGCGGGCCGTGTGGACGCCGTAGCGGACGAGTCCGTAGCTCTCCGGCCGGTGTGCGTCGGTGTCGACCGCGATAGTCGCCCCCGCCTCGACGGCGGCTTTCACCGCGCCGCCGCCCAGGTCCAGCCGCGCCGGGTTCGCGTTGACCTCCAGCGCGGTGTCGTGCTCGGCCGCGGCCGACGCCAGCCGCTCGACGTCCAGGTCCAGCCCCGACCGCTGGTTGATGTACCGGCCGGTCGGGTGGCCGATGATGTCGACCTCGGGATGTTCGGCCGCCGCGATCAGCCGGTCGGTGCCGTCGCCGTCCAGCCCGGAGTGGGGGGAGGCGACGACCACGTCCAGGTCCGCGAGCAGGTCGTCGGCCACCGAGACCGACCCGTCCGCCCCGATGTTGGCCTCGACGCCGGAGAACACCGCGATGTCGGCCTCGTCGGCGACCGCTCGCACCTCGTCGAGTTGCTCGCGGAGTTCGTCGTCGGGGACGCCGACGCCGCCGACCATCCCGGGTCCGGTGGCGTGGTCGGTGATCGCGACGTAGTCGTGGCCGAACTCGGCGGCGCCCGCGGCCATCTCCCCGACCGTGTGGTCGCCGTCCGACCAGCCCGTGTGGGTGTGCAGGTCCCCGCACACGTCCTCGACGGTGACCAGATCCGGCAGGTCGCCCTCCCGTGCGGCCTCGATCTCCCCCCAGTTCTCGCGGAGTTCGGGAGGCATCCACGGTAGATCCAGCGCCTCGTACATCCCCTCCTCGGTCTCCCCGGCGACGCGTTCGCCCGCCCGCTGGTCGGCGTCGGGGTCCTCGACGCCACTCACGTCGAAGACGCCGTACTCGTTCATCTTCAGGTCGGCCTCGATGGCGACGTTCCGGAGCTTGACGTTGTGGTCCTTGCTCCCGGTGAAGTACTGCAGGGCGCTCCCGAACTCGCCGGGGTCGACCACCCGGAGGTCGACGCGAAGCTCGTCCGAGCGGACGCTGGCCTTCTGGTCGCCCGCCTCGATGACGGTGTCGGCCTCGGGCCAGTCGGTGAACGCCTCGACGACCCGCTCTGGCTCGGCGCTCCCCACGAGCACGTCCACGTCGCCGATGGTCTCCTTCCAGCGGCGCAGCGACCCCGCGAGGTCGACCCGCTCGACGCCCGGCTGCCCGTCGAGGTACGAGACGACGCTCTCGCCGCGGGGGCGCGCCTCGCCCAGCGACTCGCGCTCGGTCGCCTCGCGGGCGAACTGGACGTTCTCCAGGATGTTCTCCTCCGTCTTCGCGCCGAACCCGCTGACATCGCGGATCTCGCCGGCCTCGGCGGCGGCCTCCAGGTCGTCGAGCGTCTCGACGCCCAGCGCCTCGTAGAGGCTCCCGACGGTCTTCGGGCCGACGCCCTCGACGCGGGTGAGCGCCTCGACGTCGACCGGCATCTCCGCCCGCAGTTCCTCCAGCTCCTCGATCTCGCCGGTTTCGACGTACTCGACGACCTTCGCGGAGATGGCGTCGCCGACGCCCTCGATCTCGCCGACGGCGGCCTCCCCGTCGTCCTCGGCGAGGCCGGCCACGTCGCCGGGGAACGCCCGGACGTTCTCGGCGGCGCGTCGGTAGGCGCGGGGCTTGTACTCGACGCCCTTCGCCTCGAGGCGGTCGGCGAACTCCTCGAGGCGGTCGGCGATCTCGTCGTTGCGGCTCATGGCGACCCCGACCGGTGGCTCCCCTGGCTGTCCTGGTCGTTGCCCAGCGCCTTCTTGAGGAAGTTCATCCAGCGCTTCTTGTCGGCTGTCTCCTGGGCCTCGATCTCCGCTTCGAGGTTCGTCGGGCCGAGGTTCTCCAGGGCGTTGAGCGCGCGGTCGATGCCGACGATCGCCTCGGCCAGCCGCTCGCCCTCCTCGCGCGAGATGTCGCCGTCCTCGATGCGCTCCTTGCGCTCCTTGCGCTCGCGGCGGAGGTTCGTCTTCGCCTGCTCGACGCGCTCGCGCTCGCCCGCGGGGACGGTGTCGCGGCGCTTGATCTCGAAGACGAACTCCCGCAGGTCGATCGTCTCCCCCTGGATCTCGATGCGCTCGGGGATCGTCGCGCCCACGGTGGCTCCCTCCCGGCCGATGCGTTCCAGGAGCTGTTTGCGCTCGTACTCTTGCACGGTCGCCAGTCCGGTCTCGACGGTGAAAAACCCACGCGGTGGTTGCGTCCGCGGTGGATTCGCGGGATGGAATCCGGTGGATGTTCGCCGGCGACGGACGAGTCACCGTCGGATCGGAAGGGTAGGCCCTATATGGGTGGGCGTCCTACGAGGGTGTAGCACCGTCGTCAGCGGACGGCCGGCGATTCACCCAACTATGTCCCGCGTATACAGACTCCACTCGACACTGGAACTGCCCCTGGAGGACGTGTACGACTTCTTCGATGACCCGGACCTGCCCGAGGACATCGAGGACGTCGACATCACACGCCGGAACAACACGCTCATTATCAGCGCTGTCTCCGCCGACGAGAGCATCAGCAAGTACACGCCCACGGCCCAGCTGAAGGCAAGCGTCACGGAGAACCGCGTCTACGAGGAGATCGAGGAGGACGAGGACGACGACAGCTCCCCCGTCCACACGACCGACACCGCGGGCGGCCCGCAGTGGGGCGCCCTCGAGGAGGAAGAGGAGGAACCGCCCTCCGAACTCGTCGAGTACGCCTGCTTCAAGGGCGACCGCGAGACGGTCCTGCAGAACAGCACCCTCCAGTACGAGATGTTCCTCGTCCTCTGTGAGATCGCCCGCCAGGCCGAGAAGGGGACGCTCACCGCGATCACCTGCCCCGACGACGACCTCGAGGCGGTTCGCATCGTCGACGGCGAGGACCGTCCGGCCTCGATCAACGTCGTCGAGGACCCCCGCGAGGACGAGGACTCCGAAGGCGTCAACTGGCGCGACAACGAGTTCATCTCCGGCTGACCGTCCCCTGCCGTCTCCGCGCCGTCCCCGCTCTCCCACCTTTTTCCGCGGCCGTGCTCGCCAGCCGCGGAACTGTCGGACCTACGCGTCGCGAACGTCGACGCCGCCGTCGCTGGCGTACTCGACCGTACAGCCCGCGTAGTCGAACCGGACCCGCCCGCCCGCGGTCGTGAACAGCGCGTCGAGCGCGTCCGGGTCGAGCGCCTCGTACAGCGGCGGTAGCGCCACCTCGTCGACGCCCTTGTGGGCGGCGACCGACGAGACGACTGTCTCGCTCGGCTCCTGGTGGTCGTCGCCGTGACCTGGTGCGGTCGTACTCATTGAGCGCGGGTTCTCCAGTCCCACGTAAAACTCCACCGAAGGTTCATTCGACGTTCGACGAACTTGAAGGCCGTCGGAGGGCGGTCACTCCGGGAGGGCGCCGGGCCCGAGGAGCCACTCGGCCACGTCGCGGGTCAGATACACCTCGATCCATGCGGCGACGACGATCATGACGACGAGAACGACGGCGATGACCGCGAGTTCGTACAGCTCGACCCGACTCAGCGGCGTCTCGTCCCAGCCGAGCAGGTACCGGACGACCCGGTGGGGGACTCGCAGCCCGACCGCCGCCGCGACGAAGAAGGCGGAGAGTTCGATCACCCCGTGGGGGAGCAGCAGGGCGAGGATCACCGCCCAGGAGGTCTGGCGGACGACGACCGAGACCACCGCACCGACGATGACTCCGTTGACGACCAGCCCGAACAGCGAGAGCAGCCCGCCGGTGATCGCCCCGAGGGCGATCAGCAGGAGCGCCCGGAGGTTGTTGACCAGCAGCGGCACGAACGCCAGCTCGGGGAGGGGGCTGTCGGCCGGCGCCTCCGCCTGGAGCTGTTCGATCAGCGCCTCCAGCTGGGCGATGGGGATCGACCCGACCAGGGCGTAGGCCGCGAACGCGCTCCCGAAGAAGACGAAAAGCGCCGCGACCAGGTGCCACCGGAACCACCGCGTGAACCGCGCCTCCCGGTGCAGCGCCCGGATCGACCCCCCGCTCGTCCCGTCGTTCGATTCGGGTCCCCCGTCCGGGCCCCGGGTCGGGTCCGGATCCGGGGCCGGGTCCGGATCCCCGTTCCGGTCCGCGCTCCCCTCCGTGTCCCGGCGGCCGCTGTCTCCGCTCATTACCACGCCGTTCGACCCCCGCCCTCTTCTGTCCTCCGGCCGACACGACAGCTGGCCGCCCGTCGCGCCCGCCGGCGACCCTGCCACACGATCACATACGGCGAACGACTGGTCCTCCAAAAAGAACTTAACCGCCGGACTAATTACATCTCATTACCGATGTCAGACGAGTTCCCCGATTACCTGGACGTCGACTACAGCGCGGGCGAGGGCGAGGACCCGGCCGACTACCCGCACGTCAACGACAAGATCGAGAAGGCCATCGAGGTCACGCGGCAGGGCCTCGAGGAGTACGAGAACCCGGTCGTGATGTGGACGGGCGGCAAGGACTCGACGCTCACCCTCTACTTCGTCAAGGAGGTGGCCGACCAGTTCGACCTCGAAGTCCCGCCGGTCGTGTTCATCGACCACTACCAGCACTTCGACGAGCTGATCGACTTCGTCGAGCACTGGGCCGACGAGTGGGACCTCGACGTGATCTGGGCCCGCAACGAGGACGTGGGCGAGTACGTCGACGAGCACGGCCTCGAACCCGGCGACGACATCCCCATCGACGAGCTCTCCGAGCACAACCAGCACCACGTCCGGGAGATTCTGGAGTACGAGGAAGACACGTTCCCGTTCCTGCTGGACACCTACGTCGGCAACCACCTCCTCAAGACCGTCGCGCTCAACGACGCCATCGAGGAACACGACGTGGACGGCATCATCTCGGGCATCCGCTGGGACGAGCAGGAGTCCCGCGCCGACGAGACGTTCTTCTCGCCGCGCCACGACCCGGACATCTATCCGCCCCACGACCGGGTCCAGACCATCCTCCAGTTCGACGAGGCCGCCGTCTGGGAGGCGTTCTGGAACTTCGTGGTCCCCGACACCGTCGACGAGTTCCCGGACGAGGGTTACGTCCCCGAGACCGACGACGACCTCCCCGAGGGCGTCTCCCAGGAGGACATCCCCGTCTCGCCGAAGTACTTCGCCGGCTTCCGCTCGCTCGGTAGCGAGGTCAGTACCGACAAGGCCGCCGAGGAGCCCGCCTGGCAGCAGGATCTGGACTCGACGACCGAGCGCGCCGGCCGCGCCCAGGACAAGGAAGACCTGATGGAGCGCCTGCGCGACCTCGGCTACATGTAACGCCGACCGGTTTCGGACCATTCTCGCGGACCGACTTTTTCGACGCACGGACGCTCAGTACAGGGAGTAGCTGCTGCAGTGAGCGGTCGCGGTGCGGTCGGCGTGCGCTGTCGAGCGTGCCCGCCTCCTGGCGGGCCGCTCGAAATAGCCGCGCGAGGTCTTCTCGAACTCGTGAGAGAAGGCTCGTCAGAGCTTGTCTCTGACGGTGGATGAGCATCGCAGCCTGCGAGCAGCGAGGGACCGGAGGTCCCTCGGGCCATGCGGGCGACGCTCGGGTCGCCCGCAGACAGCGCAATCGGCTGGGGAGGTCTGTGGCCGTCTGCGGTGCTGTGCGGGGCGGTGCAGTGGCGCTGCTGTTCCTGGCGGACTGAAAGGGCGAGGCGCGCTCGCGCCGATAGTCGCCTGAGCGGGCCACTATCCGCGCGGGCGGTGCGGAGAGCGCGGATATCCCGCTTGGTTCGAGAGAGCGAAGCTCTCTCGTCACTGAGCGAATCGAAGATTCGCGAGGTCTGCGAGAGCTGTGCTCTCGCCCGATCTCGGAAATCTCCGATTTTCGGAGACAGCGACCGCGAGCGCGCCGAGGGCTTTCAGCGCTCGCTGTCACCTGCGGTCGAGTCGACTGCTAGCGAGCGCGCCGAGGGCTTTCAGCGCTCGCTGTCACCTGCGGTCGAGTCGACTGCTAGCGAGCGCGCCGAGGGCTTTCATCGCCTGCTGTCTCCTGCGGTCGCTCTCGAACAACTTCCTTCCACGACAAACCCAACAGAAACGCCCACTCAGCGAACAGACCGAACCGGTCGTCAGAACACGCTGTCGGCGGTGGCGGCGCCGACGACGCTGAAGATGGCGCCGACGCTGACGGCGCGGGCGGTGACCGCGGCGCGTTCGGCCGTCGAGCCGTCGAGGAAGGTGCTCGGTGCGGTCAGCGTCAGCGCGAGGACGGCGACCGAGCCGAAGGAGACGAGCATCAGGGAGACGAACCGGACGGGGACGCCGGCCACCTCGGCCTCGCGGTCGGGGTCGCGGTCGTCGTCGGCCTCGTAGAGGGCGCCGTAGCCGATGGCGAAGACGATAGCGACCGTGACGGCGGTGTGGCCCCAGGTCATGTTCACCGCGAGCGTCCACACCTCCTCGGTGACGACGAACGGCCCCGCGAGCAGGAACCCGCCGACGACCTGCTGGGCGGTGTCGGCGAGCCTGTACTTCGGGGTCCGAGCCATGCACCGGGGTATTCCGGGCACCGAGAAAACGCTGGCGGACACCGGGTCGAGTCAGGCTTCGACCCGGGACCCACCGGACCGACGCCAGGTGAGCCACAGGTACGTCGCCACGAACACGGTCGCGACCGACGGCGGAACGTAGGCGACCTGTGTGAGCGGGTCCGGCGGTGCGAGGAAGACGGCGACGGGGACGCCGACGGAGACCGCCGCCGCGTACATCGCGACGAGGCGCTCGCGCGGCGTGGTCGGGAACGTCCGTTCCGCGTCCGAATCCCGCACGAGACGCGCGTAGAGGTAGTGTATCAGGCCGTAGAACGTGACGAGGTAGACGAACACGCGAAGCGTCGACACCTCGCGGCGCGCTGCCTCCAGGCGCGCCCAGCAGGCCATCGCGACTACGTTCCCGACCAGAAGGGCCACCGTCAGCCCGAACGCCACCGTGAGGTACGGCTGTTCGAACAGAAACGGCGGGAGAGCGGGGAGTTGCACGTTCGGTGGTAGCCCCACGCCGACATAGGTCTTGTCGGATCGCTGTCCCGACCCGGTGAGGCGACAGCGACACAGAACCGTTTTCCTCGCGGGCGCCCACCCCTCGCCCATGAGCGTCAGCGAGGAGTTCGACGACTGGGCCCGCGACGGCCGCGACGAGGGCATGGAGGAGCGCCACTGGCACACCGCCAAACACGCCCTGGCGCGGATGCCGGTCGAGGACGGCGACACCGTGCTGGACCTGGGCTCGGGCAGCGGCTACGCCGGGCGCGCGCTCCGGGAGACCAAGGGCGCGGCGCGCACCTACGGCGTCGACGCCTCGCCCGAGATGGCCCGCAACGCTCGCGCGTACACCGACGACCGCCGGTCGGGCTTCCTGAACGGCGACTTCGAACACCTCCCGTTCGCGGACGACAGTATCGACCACTGCTGGTCGATGGAGGCATTCTTCTACGCCCGCGACCCCGACGCCGTGCTGGCTGAACTGCGGCGGGTCCTGCGGCCCGGCGGCACGTTCTACTGCGCGGTCAACTACTGGGAGGAGAGCGTCCACACGCACAGGTGGGACGACCTGGTGGACGTGCCGATGGTCCGCTGGACGGAGGCCGAGTACCGCGAACACTTCCGCGAGGCGGGACTGCACGTCGCCGCACAGGACCGCATCCCCGACACCGAGACGGAGATCCCCCCGGCCGAGGCGTTCCCGACCGAGGACTTCGAGCGGCGAGAGGCGATGGTCGAGCGCTACCGCGAGCACGGTACGCTGCTGACCGTCGGCGTGGTTCCGTAGCCGCCCCGTCTCACCCGGCTCGACGGGCGCTGTCGTGGAATTCGCCGCTACGCGGTGTCACCCGGGCGGTGCCAAACGTTTTGTAGGCTTGACGTGCACGGGGCTGTATGGCGCTGACACGGCGACAGCAGGTGCTCGGCGTGCTGTTCGCCGGGACGGCGGCGCTGACGCTGGCGATCCTCTCGCGGGTGCTCGGGACGGTCTTCTTCGCCATCACGGTCGCGTACGTGCTCTATCCCGTCCGGCGCGAGCTCGTCGCCCGTGGCGTCCACCGGCGCATCGCCGCGGCGGCGGCGACGGCGGTCGGGTTCCTGTTCGTCCTGGCGGTCCTCACGCCCATCGTCTACGCGCTCTACAACCGCCAGCAGCTGCTGCTGGGGTTCCTGCGGGAGATCCCGAGCGAACTCACCGTCCCGGTCTTCGGGATGGAGTTCGTGGTTGACGTCAGCGACCTGTTCGCGCAGGCGCGGGCGGTCGTGAGCGACATCGCGATCGACTTCGCGAGCACGACCCCGGTCATCGCGCTCAAGGGCTTCCTGTTCGCCTTCCTGGTCTACGGGCTGCTCCTCCGCCCGGGGAGCGTCCACCGGGCGACGCTGCGGCTGGTCCCCGGCGAGTACCACGACGTGGTACTGTCGCTACACCGCTGTGTCCGGGACACGCTGTACGCGCTGTACGTGCTCCAGGCCGCGACGGCGCTGGGCACGTTCGCCGTCGCCTACGTCGTCTTCACGATCCTGGGCTACGACGCGGTGTTCTCGCTCGCGCTCTTCTCCGGGCTCCTGCAGTTCATCCCGGTCATCGGTCCGAGCCTGCTGATCGTCGCGCTCGCCCTGACGGAGGTGCTGGCCGGCGAGATCACCGCCGCCCTCCTGGTTGCGAGCACGGGGCTTGTCCTGATCGGGTTCCTGCCGGACGCGCTCATCCGCCCGCGGCTGGCCTCGCTGACGACCGGGATGCCCGCGAGCCTCTACTTCGTCGGGTTCACCGGCGGCACCCTCAGCCTGGGCGTCGTCGGCGTCATCGCCGGCCCGCTGGTCGTCGCGCTGCTCGTCGAGGTGGTCGAGCTCATCACGGACGAGCGCACGAGCGTCCAGCAGACCTTCGACGGGGCCGCGCTCGACCCCGACGCCGACCCGGACCGCGACCGGTCGGGGCGACTGACCGGGTCCCTGGCGGACGGTAACTCCGCGGCGGACGCCGCGGACGAGCCGGCGACCGACGGCGCCGTGGGTGAGGACTCGCCCGGCGACGGCGCCGTCGGCGACGACCCGACGGCCGACGGCGCCGACGACTGACCGGGGCGGGTACCGTCGTGGCGGCCTACGCGCCGGTCTCCAGTTCGCGCCCGGCGGCCTCCCACTCGGTGAGGCTCCCCTCGTAGAACGCCAGGTCGGGGTAGCCCAGGTGACGGAGGACGGTGTAGGTGTGACTGATCCGCCGGGCGGTGTTACAGTACAGCAGGACCCGCCTGTCGGGGTCGATCCCCCGCTCGTCGAGGATCGACTCGATCTCCCCGCGGGGCTTGAGCCCGCGCGTCTCGTCGTCGACGAGTTCCCGCCAGTCCAGCCGGACCGCACCGGGGATGTGGCCCTCCTCGAACTCCCAGTCTTCGCGGGTGTCGACGACGACGGTGTCGGGGTCGTCGGTGGCCGCCGCGACCTCGTCGATGTCCACGAGCGGCGTCTCCGCGGGCGGATCGACGACGTACTCCGAGCGTTCGAAGGCGGCGGCCTCGCTCGTCGTCTCGTGGTCGAGCCGCCAGGCGGAGAAATCGCCGTCGAGCAGGTGGAGCCGGTCGGGGTCGTGGCCGTACAGCTCGGCGGTCACGAGAAAGCGCGCGGCGAAGACGCCGTGGGTGTCGTCGTAGGCGACGATCCGGTCGCCGTTGGCGATCCCCGCCTCGGACAGCAGGTCGGCGAAGGCGTCGGCGCCGGGGAGCATCCCCTGGCCGTCGCCCGAACTGTCCCCGGCGGAGTCCCCCTCGGCGGCGTGGTCGTCCGCGCGGAACGAGTCGAACGGGATATTGACCGCCCCGGGGACGTGGCCGATGCCGTCGAACTCCCAGGCGTCGCGCACGTCGACGACACGGAGTCCGTCGAGGCGGTCGGCCACCCAGTCGGCCGGGACGACGATCTCGCTCATGTCCCCGGGTCGGGAGAGCGGACGCTTGAAGATGTCCTTCCGGCCCGGTCGGAGGTAGTGGCAATTTTGACCGGGACGGCGGCGGCCGCCCCGCGGCATAAAGGGGGGGTCGGCCCGCGGGCTCGTCCGGCGGTCGCACCCGTCCCCCGGTCCGGACCGGCCGGCGAGAGAGCGAGACAGAGGCCGTGAGAACTATAGACACGGCCAGAACCGGCAACAGTTTCCGACATAGTCGTCAAGGGGCGGGACATGCCGAAGGTCCTAGCTGTATATAGTCGGTAGACCAATGGTTCGATGACCATGAGCGAATACGCGAAAGACGTGCTCGTCTCGGCGGACTGGGTCGAAGACCACCTCGACGACTTCGAGAGCGACGACGACGACTATCGGCTGGTCGAGGTCGACGTCGACACGGAGCTGTACGACGAGAGCCACGCGCCGGGTGCGATCGGCTGGAACTGGGAGACCGACCTCCAGGACCAGGTCGAGCGCGACATCCTCGACAAGGAGGACTTCGAGGCCCTGCTGGGCAGTCACGGCATCAGCGAGGACACGACGGTCGTCCTCTACGGCGACAACGCCAACTGGTTCGCGGCCTACACCTACTGGCAGTTCAAGTACTACGGCCACGACGACGTGAAGCTGCTCGACGGCGGCCGCGACTACTGGGTCGAGAACGACTACCCGCTCACGGACGAGGTCCCCGAGTTCCCCGAGGTCGACTACGAGGCGTCGGGTCCGCGCGAGTCCATCCGCGCCTACCGCGAGGACGTCGAGAACGCCATCGAGCGCGGCCTGCCGCTGGTCGACGTACGCTCGCCCGAGGAGTTCTCCGGCGAGGTCCTGGCGCCGCCGGGACTCCAGGAGACCGCCCAGCGCGGCGGCCACATCCCGGGCGCGAGCAACATCTCGTGGGCCGCCGTCACCAACGACGACGGCACCTTCAAGAGCCGCGAGGAGATCGAGGAGCTCTACGCCGAGGAGGGCATCGACGGCGACGAGACGACCGTCGCCTACTGCCGCATCGGCGAGCGTTCCTCCGTGGCGTGGTTCGCGCTGCACGAACTGGCCGGCTACGACGACGCCATCAACTACGACGGCTCCTGGACGGAGTGGGGCAACCTCGTCGGCGCCCCCATCGAGAAGGGCGAGTAAGGTCGCTCACGATCCGATTTTTTCGACGCCGCAGCCGGTAGCCGCTGGTCCCGCGTGTCGCGAGCCGCTGTCCCGTCCGCTCGTGGACCGCCCGTCCGCCCGGTCCCAACCGTTTTCAGCCCTGTCGCCGAACACCCGGACATGGAACTATCGGCCTTCCGCGAGCCGCTGTCCCGCGAGGAGACCGCGGGACTGCTCGCGGCCGCCGCCGTCGTCGCCGTCGTGCTCGGCCCGGACGCGATCACGCTCGCCGAGGGGTCGTCGGTCCTGCTGACGGCCGTCTCCGCGCTCGCGATGGGGACGCTCGCGTTCGTCGTCGGGGCGCTCGCGCTCGTCGCGATACGCGAGTTGCGCGGCGACGAGGGTGCGGAGTGAACGGACGACGGCGACGCGAGCGAACGGGGGAGCGCCGTTCCCGTCGCCGCTCGCGTCAGTCGTCCCCGCTGGCCGGGGCGCGGGTCGCGCCGGGCAGCCGTTCGACGGCCGCCGAGAGCCGGTCGGCCACCTCGTCGGCGACCGGGTCCAGCTGGGGGTTGTCGACGACGGACAGCATCACGCCCGGGTCGACGGCGCTCACCCCCACGGACCCGTCGTCGCGCTCGTAGACGACGACGTTGCAGGGGAGCAGTGCTCCCAGTTCCAGTTCCTCGCGCAGCGCCTCGTGGGCCAGCGGCGGGTTGCAGGCCCCGAGGATGCGGTACTGTCGGAAGTCCGCGTCGAGTTTCTCCTTCAGCGTCGCCTGCACGTCGATGTCACAGAGGACGCCGAACCCCTCCTCGCCTAGCGCGTCGACGGTCGCGTCGACCACGTCGTCGAACTCGCCGTCGACCGTGTAGCGGATGGTGAACTCGGACATGCCCGACGGTTCGCTCCCCGGGGCCATAGTCGCTGGCGTTACCGGAGCGATGGGGGAGGGGGACCAGCGGCTGCACCGACCGCGTGGTTCCCGATAACTGATCGAACGTCCACGAAACGTCACCCTCTTTTGCGGCGACGAGGACGGGCGGACGTGTCCCGTCTCGCCGTCCGGACCGCGCTCCACGCCGGTGCCCTGCTCGCGGTGACGGGCGTCGTCGCCTGGCTCACGGGGACCCCGTTCGTCTTCCCGAGTCTCGGGCCGACGGCGTACGTCCTCGCGACCCGCCGGACCGCCGACCGTTCGGGGCTCACCCGGGTCGTCGCGGCCCACGTCGTCGGCGTGGGCGCCGGCCTGGTCGCCTACCGGCTACTCGCCGACGGCGTCGTCGTCACCGCGGACCTGGCGCCGCGGTCGCCGGCGCTCGCGGCCGTCGTCGCCAGCGGCGTCCTCGCGCTCGCGCTGGCCAGCGCGGGGATGGTCGCGACGGGGGCCATCCACCCGCCGGCCTGCGCGACGACGCTCATCGTCGCGCTCGGGCTGTTGCCGACGCTCCGCGAGGGGCTGCTGATCACCGTCGCCGTCTGCGTGCTCGTCGGCGCCCACGCGTTCGCCGTCAGAGCCGTCCCGGAGGGGAGCGAGCGCGAGCGGGCCACCCCCGACACCTCGTGACAGCGGAGAGCAAGATTGACAAAGGCGCGCTGAGGGGTTCACGTATGAACGAAACCCTCCGCGAGCGGCTCGACGGCGACGAGGCGCTCGCCGACGCCGCGGCCGTCGTCCTCGACCGCGCGGAATCGGGCGACGGCACCGTCGCCTGGGCGGACGTGAGCGACGCGGTCCCCGCCGAACAGTGGGGTCGGCTGCTCGAATCCGAGGTCCTGGTCGGGACCGACGCCGGGTTCGTCGTCGACGACCCCGACGCCGTCCGGGCGGTCGTCGAAGCGTCCGACGCCGGCGGCGACGCCGACGCCAGGCCCGCTGAGGGCGACCGACCCGCCGACGGCGACGACGCCGACACTGGCGGCTGGTCGGCGGCCGACAAACTCGCCGGCGTCGCCGCCGTCGGGCTGATGGCCAGCTACCAGGTGCCGGTGGCCCGGGATACGGTCGGCAGCACCGCCCACCTCCTGCTCGGGCCGGTCGAGGCCGCCCTGCCCTTCGGCGTGACCGTCGCGCTACTGGCGGTCGCGACGACGCTCGTCTCGACGGCGCTGCGGCGCCGACTGACCGACGGGAACCCCCAGGAAGTCGCGAAAGAGCGGCTGGAGACGGTCAAAGAGCGCCTCGACGCGGCCCGCGAGCGCGGCGATGACGAGGCCGTCGAGCGACTCCAGTCGCGCCAGCAGGAACTCATGCTGGAGCAGGTCGGTGCGATGAAGCAGATGGTCCGGCCGATGGTCTACGCGATGCTGGTCACGATCCCCGTGTTCCTGTGGATCTCGTGGCTGACCGTCAACCCCGCCGCCGCGATCACGCCGGCCGCACAGGTGTTACCGATCGCCGGCCGGGTCGTCTGGACGGCCAGGCTGGTCGGCCCGCTGCAGGTCTGGACGGTCTGGTACATCGCCTGCTCGGTCGTCTCGGGAATCGCGAGCAAGCGCGTCGCGAAGAAGGTCGGTCCCGCGGTCTCGAAGTACCGGTCGGCGGTTTAGTCCGACCCGTCGCCGCGGAGTCTTCTGCGGACGTAGGTTCCGAGCAACGTTAGCCCGGCGAGCCCGCCGCCCAGCGCGTAGGGGTCGCCCGACCGGACCGTCCCGAACCGCTCGGCGTCGCCGCTGCCCTCGTCGGCGGTCGGTTCGACCCGCACCGTGATCTCGCGGCCCTCGAACCCGGTCAACAGCGTCGAGAGAGCGAGCGGCGTCCCGTCGCAGGGCTCGAGGTCGTCGTGGAACTCCCGGGGGATCTCGCCGGTCCGCCGGGCGACGACCGAGCCGTCGGCTTCGAGCGTCGCCACGTAGCCGGGGTCGGACCCGGAGTTGGACACCTCGGCGGTCACGGTCACGCCCGTGCCGACCCCGAGGTTGGTGGTCGCCATCGACGGACAGCGGATACTGAAATCGGGGGGTTCCTCGCGGTAGTCGTCGATGGCCACGCGCCGGGTGTCGACGACGGTGCCGTCAGTCCCCCTGAACCGCAGGGTCGCGCGGTCGAGCGATCCCGGGAGGTCCTCCCAGCCGTAGTCGAGATACGGCGTCGTCCCCTCGTCGGCGGCGACGTAGCCGCCGGCCGAGGCCAGGTACTCGCCGTCGACCAGCAGGTCCACGGTCCCGACGACCGGACAGCCGTCGGCGGTCACCCCTCCGTCGACGCTCAACTCCTCGCCGTCCATCCCGCGTTCGTAGCTCACGCCCGCCGTGGAGACCTCGTAGGGGCCGCAGTCGCTCCCGGAGCGGTCGAGGCGATAGACGCCGAACCCGTCGAGGAAGTAGACGGCCGACGGCGTCGGGAGCGGGGTCGCCCTGAGCGGGTGGCCGAACCCCCAGCGCCGCCGCAGGTCGCCGCTCGCCGCGTCCAGCGCCACCGCGGTCCGGTTGCCGGCCGCCCAGACGCTCCCCTCGACGACCCGCGGCTGGAACGTCGGTCCGTTCCGGACGCTGTGAACGTCGTCGTGGGGCGCGCTCGCGAACTCGTGGGTCCACGCCTCGCTCCCGTCGGCCAGCGAGAGCGCCGTCACGGCCGTCCGCTCGCGCTCCTCGGTCCCGAAGACGGCGGCGACGTAACAGCGCTCGCCGTCGGCAGCGACCCGGCCGACCGTCCCCGGTGGCCCGGTCGCGCCGCGCCCGTCGTCCGGGGCGGTCACGACGCCCTCCGGGACCGTCGACCAGGCCTCCGACCCGTCCGTCCCGACGGCGTGGACGCCGCCCCACCCGTCGACGGAGAGGACGCGGTCGCCAACGACCGCCGGCCCCCCGAGCCCGAGGGTCGCGAGCGGGCTGGCCGTCCACCGGGGGTCGCCCGTCGCGGCGTCGAGTGCCGACAGCACTCCCTCTTCGGTCGTCGCGTAGACCGTCCCGTCGGCCGCGGTGACGCCGCTCACCGGCGAGTCGAACGGGGCCGTCCACGCGACGCGCCCGTCGGTCGTGGTGAGCGCGGCGACCGACGCCCCCGCCGGGACCAGCACTGTGTCCTCGGCCGCGGCCGGCGGCCCCGCCGGGACGCCGTCGACCCTCGTCGCCCAGCCGTCCCGGTCCTCGCCCGCCGAGACGACCGCCGCGAAGGTCTGCTCGCCCTCGTCGGCCAGCACGGTCACGACGAACTGTCCGTCCGCCCGCACCGCGCCCGCTGGCCGCGACGAACGGACGCTCATCTCGACCGTGTTCCCGGACTTGTAGGACCCGTCGGTCGTGTCCAGTCCGACCGCGAGGAGGTCCTCGCCCTCGAACTCGTCCGTCCGTTCGGGTAACCCGGCGACCCGGGGCGTGAGGAACAGTCGGCCGCCACCGACGACGGCCTGGACTTCCGATGTCACTCCGCCGTAGTATGGCCACCGCGAGCGCCAGTTGACCGCCCAGTCCGGAGCGGTTCGGGCCGCGTCCCCCACGCTGGTGGCGTCCCGGCGACCCTCGCCGCCAGCGCCGTCCGCCCGACCCAGCCCCGAGAGCGCCCCCAGCGCCGTCGTCCCCGAACCCACCAGAAACGCGCGTCGATCCATGACCGCCACATCGCCAAGGTGACAGAAAGTAGTACCGGACAGCCGACAGGTCGACCGGGCCGGTCGGCGAACCGAACTCGGCTCCGCCTACTCGTGGCCGATGACCGGCTGGGGCTCGTAGGGCTCTTCGAGGTACGCCACGTCGGAGGCCGAGAGGTCGATCTCCAGCGCTTCGACGGCCTGTTCGAGGTGTTCGACGCTGGTCGTCCCGACGATGGGGGCGTCGACGTAGTCGTTCTGGAACTGCCAGGCCAGAGCTATCTGGGCCATCGTCACGCCGTGGTCGGCCGCCAGTTCCTGGACCCGCTCGTTGATCTCCTTGCCGCCGCCCCGTTCGTACTCCGGCGTCGGGTTGTGGAAGTTCTCGGGGTCGCCCCGGTTGGTCCGCTCCAGTTCGTCGAACGGCCGCGCGAGGAAGCCCTGGCCGAGCGGGCCCCACGGGACGACGCCGATGTCCTCCTTGTCGCACAGGGGGAGCATGTCCCGTTCCTCCTCGCGGTAGGCGACGTGGTAGTGGTTCTGCATCGTCTCGTAGCCGATGAGGTCCTCGCGCTCGCTCGTCCGGAGCTGGTCGACGAGCTGGTGGGTCCACATCGAGGAGGTGCCGGCGTGGCGGATCTTCCCGCGGCGGCGGGCGTCGGTCAGCGCCCGGAGCGTCGTCTCCGGGGGCGTCGACGGGTCGACGCGGTGGGTCTGGTACAGGTCGATCGTGTCGAGGCCGAGGCGGTCGAGCGAGGCGTCGAGTTCCTGCTCGATAGTCTTGCGGGACAGGCCGGAGGCGTTGGGCGAATCCTCGCCGACGGGGAACCGGACCTTGGTGGCGACGACGAGTTCGTCGGTGTCGTAGCCGGAGATGGCGTCGCCGAGGATCTCCTCGCTCTCGCCGTCGGAGTAGGCGTTGGCGGTGTCGAAGAAGTTGACGCCCAGATCGATGGCGCGTTCGATGACCTCCCGGCCGTCGTCCTCGTCCAGCATCCAGGGCTCCTCGCTGCCGAAGCTCATACAGCCGAGACAGACCTTCGAGACCTCCATCCCGGTCGAGCCGAGTGTGGTGTACTCCATACCTGGATCTCGGGAGTAGCTACGCAAAAGGCTGGCCCTCGCGGCCCGGCGTTCCGGGACTCTCGCGTCTGACCGACGGGCGTGCGGGGCGGGAGCAGACGCCAGGTCCCGCTCAGTCGCCCGCGGCGGCGTCGGGGCGGTAGTCGCGGCTGACCACCTTCCAGGTGCCCGAGCGGTAGCGGTAGTAGGTGATGCAGGCCGGGACGGCCATCTCGGCGAAGATGGCGGCGTACAGCGCGGTCTGACCGACCGCCGGGACGGCGACGCCGAGGTAGGCGATCGGGAGCGCGAACAGGTACAGTCCCGCGAGCTGGGCGTAGAACGGCCAGCGGGTGTCGCCGCTCGCCCTGAGGGGGCCGGTCGAGCCGCCGTAGACGCCGCTGAAGAGGACGCCGAAGCAGGCGACGCGGATGAACGTGACGACCGTCGGGAGGATCGCGGGGTCGTCGACGAACACGCGGCCGATGGGGCGGGCGAAGACGAACACGCCGACGGCGATGACGGCGTAGCAGGCCAGCGAGAAGCGGATGATGTCGTGGGCCCACGCGCCGGCGTCGTCCTCGTCGTCCTGGCCGAGCGCCTGGCCGACCAGGCTGGAGGAGGCCATGCTGAACCCCCAGTTGGGCGTGTCCATCAGCGCGCGGACCCGCATCGCGACGACGTAGGCGGCGACGACGTTCGACCCGAACAGCCCGACGATGAACAGCTTGGGGAACTGGCCGCCGCTGCGGGCGAGGTTGGTCCCGATCAGCGGCGTCGCCATCTCGACGAGGTCGCCCAGCAGCGAGCGGTCGAGATGCGGTCCCGACAACGGGATCTGCACCGGGAACTCGCCGATACCGGGCAGTCCGCCGCGGGCGAGGCCGACCGCGAACGCGACCGTGACGACGGCGTTGGAGAGGGCGGTCCCGACGGCGGCGCCGACGACGCCCCAGCCGAGGCCGAAGATGAGCACGGCGTTGACGAGGATGTTGAGGGCGGCGCCGCCCCCGCGGAGGACCATCGGAGTCCAGGCGTCGTCGGCGCCGACGAGCGTGCGGCTGCCGATGAGGTTCAGCGCCGCGAACGGGACGCCGAAGCCGACGACCGCGAGGTAGTCGGCGCCGAAGCCGACGGCCGCGTCGCCGGAGCCGATGAGCGCGACCAGCGGCTCCGCGAGCGTCCAGTAGACGGCCACGAGCGGAAGGGTGATCGCGACGGTGAGCAGGACGCTGACCTTCACCGAGAGCGCGAGTTCCCCGTGGGCGTCGGCGCCGAACCGCTGGGAGACGAGGCCGATGGTCCCGCCGGCGACGCCGCCGCCCAGCGCGAAGGCCAGCCCCCAGAAGGGGCTGGCGTAGCCGACGCCGGCGATGGCGTTGGACCCGAGCGCGATGCCGACCATCGCCACGTCGGCCGTCGAGCGGGACATCCGCGCGAGGCCGGTGACGATGCGGGGCCACGCCAGGTCCGTCGTCCGCTCGACGCGCTCGCGGTCGATGACGCCGGCGCGGGCGACGACGGACCCGACGGTGAGGAGGAGCGCGCGGACGGGGTTGTACCGGGACCAGGACACCACGACCCGGGTTTCGACTCGACGGTGAAAACGGTTTAGAAACGGGAGCGGCCCGCCGAGACCGCCGCGGTCCGGCGACGAGTCGACAGCGTTATCGGCGGCGATACCGACCGGGCGGCCAACCCGTGCAGGTACTCGACGCGCTCGGGTCGATCCCCTCGGTCTTCCTCTCGTCGGTCGCGCCGCCGCTCGCCATCGCTCTCGCGGGCTATCTCCTCGGACGCGTCCGCGAGGTCGACACCGAGCCGCTGAGCACGGTCACCGTCTACGTCCTCCTGCCGGCGCTGGTCTTCGAGACGCTCGTCACCCTCGAAGTCGGCGTCGGGACCGTCACCGCCGCGGTCGGCGCGATGGTCGGGTTCACGGCCGTCATGGGCGCGCTCTCGTGGGCGGTCAGCCGGGCGCGCGGGCGGGAGGGGACCGTCGTCGGCGCCGCGATGGCCGCCGCCTTCCCCAACACCGGCAACTTCGGCATCCCCGTCGCCACGTTCGCGTTCGGCGCCGCCGGTCGGTCGACGGCCGTCCTCTTTGTCCTCGTCCAGAACCTGCTCCTGTACACCGTCGGCGTCTACCTCCTCACCCGGGGCGGCGAGGGCAGCGACCGGGCCGCGCTCGGCCGCGTCGCCCGCCAGCCCGTGGTCTACGCGCTCCTGGCGGCGGGCGCGGCGGTCACGCTCGGCGTCGTCCCGCCCGAGGGCGGCACGGCGATGGACACCCTCCGGCTGGTCGGCGACGCCTCGATCCCCGTCTTCCTCGTCGTGCTCGGCCTGCAGGTCGAATCCATGGATCTCGCCGCCACCGTCCGGGAGACGCTGCCGACCGTCGGGCTGAAACTGCTCGTCGCGCCCCTCGTCGCCGTCGCGGTCGCGCTGCTCGTCGACATCGGCGACCCGGCCGTGACCGCCGCGTTCGTCGTCCTCGCGGCCGGCCCCTCGGCGGTCATCCCGCTCGTGCTCTCCATCGAGTTCGGCGACGGCGCGAGCGACCCGGGCGAGGACGGGGCCGGGCCGACGGAGGGCGCGCCGGCGGCCGTCTCGACCGCCGACTACGTCGGCACCGTCGTCTTCCTCACGATCCTCGGGAGCCTCCCCGTGGTCACCGGGCTCGTGCTGCTCGCCGAGCTGGGCGTGCTGGGCTGACCAGCGACTGCGATCGGTTACACCTCGACCGCGTCGCCGACCGCGGGCGCTGTGGCCGAGAAGCCGTCCTCGCGGAGCTCCGCGGCGAAGGCCTCGCAGCGGTCGCCGTGGTTGACCAGCACCTCGGCGTCGCGGTACTCCTCGAGGAAGGCGAGCAGCCCCTCGCGGTCGGCGTGGGCGGAGAAGTCGTAGGCCTCGACCCCCGCGGCGACGGGCATCCGCCGCCCGTCGATCTCGGCGCTCCCGGTCTCCAGCAGCTCCCGGCCGGGCGTCCCCTCGACCTGGTAGCCCGTCATCGCGATCTTGTTCGTCGGCGAGCCGCGGATCGCGGGGATGTAGGTCATCGCCGGCCCGCCCGAGAGCATCCCGCTGGTGGTGACGATGACGGTGTTGTCGTCGGCGATGCGCCGGCGTTGCCCGTCGCGGCCGTCGACGAAGCGGGCCGCTGACTTCGCTCGCCGGAGCGCGTCGGCGTCGCGGACGAACTCGGGGTGGCGCCGGAGCATCTCCGTCACGCGCTTGCCCATCCCGTCGACGTAGCAGTCGATGTCGTGGGCCTCGCAGATGAGGAGGACCTCCTGGGTGCGCCCGATGGCGAACGCGGGGACGACGACGGTGCCGCCCTCCCAGACCGTGGTGCGGAGGCTCTCGGCGAACCGCTCCTCGACGGCCCCGCGGTCCTCGTGTGTCACGTCGGAGTAGGTCGACTCGCAGAGGACCACGTCGGCGTCCGGGCGGGCGGTGGTGCCCGCGACCAGGCGCTGGTCGCCGGTGTGGAAGTCGGAGGTGTACAGCAGTCGCGTCTCACCGTCGTCGACGACGACGTGGGCGCTACCGGGGATGTGGCCGGCCTCGTAGAAGGTGACCTCGTAGCCGGCGGCCTCGAAGGGCTCCCGGTAGCCGTGGGTCTCGGAGACCTGGGTGACTCTGCGGACCTCCGTCTCGGTGAACGGGCAGTCGTAGGTCCCGCCGTGCAGTTTGAGCGTGTCGCGGGCGAGCGTCAGCGCGAGTTCCCGCGTCGGCGGCGTCCAGTGGATCGGCGGCCGGCGGTCGCCCGAACACAGCGACGGGACGGCGCCGACGTGGTCGAGGTGGCCGTGGCTGACCACGACCGCCTCCGGGTCGACCGAGTCGACCGGGAACCGCGGCGGATTGCCGGTCAACAGCCCGTAGTCCAGCAGGAGGCGGTCGTCGATCAGTATCGCGCTCCGACCGACCTCGCGGGCGCCGCCCAGGAACCGCACGTTCATCGGCCGTCCCTACCGCCCTCGACCGCTTGGGTCCGTCGGTTCGTCGCCGCCTTCGGGCCCTCGGTTCACGACCGCTTCGCGCTTCGATATCATATTCGATACTGTAAGTTCGAAGCCCTATATGACCGTCATTAGTTCCGATATCCGAAATTATTGGATTTTATTCCAGCATATCCCTGGCCATTAGTCTCAATTTTGATTCTATAGCGAGAATTCTTTAGGCAGTACGCGTATCAGGTAGGGTATCGTGGTCTCGGAGACTGTCTACGTCGGGCTGGTCGCGCTCTCGACGGCGATCGCGGCGGTCGCCGCGTGGTGGCTGTGGGACGAGGAAATGAACCTGCAGGGGCGACTGTTCGTGGGGATCGTCGCCGTGTACGCAGTGGCGGGCCTGCTGGTGATCGGCGAGCTACTGGCGCCGTCGCGGATGTGGATGGTCGCGGCGTACAACTTCGAGGCCGCCGTCACGGCCTTCCTCCCGCTGCTGTGGTTCCTGTTCATCCTGGAGTACACGGGGCACCTCCGCCGGGTCCCCCGGGCGGCCGTCTACGCGCTGGTCGGCTGGAACGTCGTGGTCGCGGCACTTGAGATCACCAACCCGATACACGACCTGGTCTGGAGCGGGTACACGATCCTCGCGTCACCGTTCCCGCACGTCCAGGCGGAGGGCACCGCGCTCGCGGTCGCGCTTGTGCTCCCCGGGACGATACTGTACTACGCGTCGATCGCCTTGCTGGGCGCACACCTGCTCGTCGGGCCGAGCGTCGGGCGCAAGCAGACGGCCGCGCTGCTGGTCGGCTACCTCCCGACCTTCGCCATCTTCACGCTGTGGTTCGGCGGCGCTATCCCGGGGCCGCTGGCCGGCGCGCTGGTCATCGGGTCGCCGCTGATACTCGCCGTCGTCGCCTGGGCGGTCTTCAGACACCAGCTGTTCGACCTGGCGCCGCTGGCCCGCGAGTCCGTGCTGGAGGTCCTCGACGACGCCGTCGTGGTCGTCGACCGCGACCGGCGGCTGCTCGACTACAACGCGGCGGCCGCCGAACGGTTCCCAGCCGTCGCCGAGCACGAGGGCGAGCTCGTCGAGCACGCCATCCCGGAACTCCGCCCGGCCAGCGAGCGCGGGGAGGACGGCGACGACGAGCGGGACGGCGACCCCGCGGACACGGGGAACGGCGACGGGGGAGTCATCGATGCGGCCGTCGGGCGGTCGGCCGCCGGAACCGGGGCGAGCGAGTCGCCCTCGGGCGGCGATCCGACGGACGTGCTCCCCTCGACCGGGACCGACGACTCGCCGTTCGTCTCGACGTTCACGCGGTTCGAGGACGGCGAGGTCCGGGAGTACGACGTGACCGTCTCCCCGCTGGAGGTGCGCGGGTCGGTCGCGGGGTACACGCTTGTGTTGCGCGACGTGACCGAGCGGCGCCAGCACGTCCGGGACCTCGAACAGCAGACTACCCAGCTGGAGCGGTTCGCGAGCACGCTCAGCCACGACCTGCGCAACCCGCTGAACGTCGCCCACGGGCGGGTCGAACTCGCCCGCGAGCGCCACGACGACGAGCACCTCGAGACCGCCAGCGACGCGCTCGACCGGATCGACCAGATCATCGGCGACACGCTCACGCTCGCCCGGGAGGGCCAGACCATCGACGAACTGGACCGGGTCGACCTGGCGACCGTCGCCCGCGACGCCTGGGGCACCGTCGACACCGGCGAGGCCGAACTCGACGTGCGGGCGGACGCGGGGGTCCGGATCTACGCCGACGCGACGCGCCTGCAGTCGGTCTTCGAGAACCTCTACCGCAACTGCATCGAGCACGGCGGCGCGTCGCTGACGGTCACCGTCGAGCGCACCGACGAGGGGTTCGCCGTCGCCGACGACGGTCCCGGCGTCCCGCCGGACGAGCGCGACCAGGTCTTCGAGTACGCCTACACGACCGACGACGACGGGACCGGCCTCGGCCTCGCAATCGTCGAGGCCATCGCCCGCGCCCACGGCTGGTCCGTCGAGATGACCGAGAGCGAGAGCGGCGGCGCGAGAGTGGTCTTCTCCGGCGTCGAGACGGTCGAGACGCCCATCGCCGGCGACGGCGGCCGCGTGGTCGCGGTCGGATCCACCGTCGACTGAGCACGGGGCCGCTCAGTCGTCCGGGCTCCGGGGCCGCTCAGTCGTCGTCGAGGCTGGCGCGTTCCCGTTCGGCGGTCCGCTCGACGAACTCCTCGGGGAGCGCGTCGACCTCGCCGACCTGGACGCTCCAGAGGTTCGCGTACAGCCCGTCGGCCTCCAGCAGGTCCTCGTGGGACCCCTGCTCGACGACCTTCCCGTCGTCCATGACGAGGATGGTGTCGGCGTCCCGGACGGTCGACAGCCGGTGAGCGATGGCGAAGGTCGTCCGCTCGGCGGTGAGGTTCTCCAGCGACTGCTGGATCAGCACCTCCGTCTCGTTGTCGACGTGGCTGGTCGCCTCGTCGAGGACGAGGATCTCCGGGTCCTCGAGGATGGCCCGCGCGATAGCGATCCGCTGGCGCTGGCCGCCGGAGAGTTTCACCCCGCGCTCGCCGACGGTCGTCTCGATGCCGTCGGGCAGGTCGGCGACGAACTCCATCGCCCCGGCCATCCGCAGCGCCTCGACGATCTCGTCGTCGCTCGCCTCCAGCCCGTAGGCGACGTTCTCCTCGATGGTGCCGTGGAAGAGGTACGGCTCCTGGCTGACGTAGCCGATGTGGCTCCGCAGGCTCGACAGCGACAGGTCCCGCACGTCCCGTCCGTCGATCCGGATCGTCCCCTCGTGGGGGTCGTACAGCCGCATCAGCAGCTTGAGCAGCGTGGTCTTGCCCGCCCCGGTCGGGCCGACGAGGCCGACGAAGTCGCCGGGTTCGGCGGTGAAGGTCACGTCCTCGACGGAGTTCTCGTCGGCCTCGGGGTAGCGAAAGCGCACGTCCTCGTACTCGACGAGGCCCTCGACGCCGTCCAGGTCGATCGCGTCGTCGTCCTCGTGGATCGTCCCGGGGTCGTTCATCAGGCCGACCACTCGCTCGGCGGCGGCGAAGGCGTAGCGGTAGTTGTTGACGACGTTGCCGAACTGGCGCATCGGCCAGAGGAACCGCCGCGACCACAAAAGCATCGTGGTGAGCGTCCCGAGCTGGAGCGTGCCCGAGAAGGGGCCGGGCGCGCCGAACAGCAGCCAGTAGCCGCCGACGAGGAAGGTGATGACGTAGCCGAAACCGGTGATGATCCGCAGCGAGGGGAAGAACTTGATCCGCGTCGTGATCGCGTCCCAGTTGGCGTCGAGGTAGTCCTCGGAGGCGGACTCGACGCGGTCGCGCTCGAAGCCCTCGCGGCCGTAGGACTTGACGACCTCGATGCCGCCGATGTTGTTCTCCAGCCGGGAGTTCAGCGCGCCCACGGAGCTGCGCACGCGGCCGTACTTCGGCCCGATCTTCTGGACGAACACGTAACTCGCCAGGGCGAGGACCGGGATCGAGAGGAGGGCGACGACCGCCAGTTGCGCGTTGAGCCAGACCATCAGCGCGCCGGTCCCGACGACGAGGACGCCGATGCGGATGCCGGCGTTGAGGTCGTCGGTGAGGAAGCTCTCCAGCTGGTTCACGTCGTTGTTGAGGATGGACATGATCTCCCCCGTCTGTTTCGAGTCGAAGAAGCTCATGTCCAGCCGCTGGACCACGTCGTAGGTGTCGACGCGCACCTCGTGCTGGAGGTGCTGGGCGAAGCGGTTCCACGCCCAGGAGTTGACCCAGTTCAGCGTCGCCGTCAGCACGTAGATCGCCGCCACGAGCCCGACGGCGAACCAGAACTGCCCCTCGGTCCCCTCGGGGATGGCCGACCCCGGAACCAGCGGCAGCCGGAACGGCTGTGTGCCCGCGAACAGCGAGTCGATGGCGATCCCGAGGATGAGCGCCGGGATCAGCTCGAAAAAGCGGGCGACGATACTCGCCACCGCGCCGAGCGCGAACTCGCCCTTGTAGTCGCGCCCGTACTCCGTGAATATCTCCCACATCGGCCGGTCGGCCGACTCACGGAGGTCCTCGAACGCGTCGGCGTCGTCGTTCCCGCCGGAGAAACCCCATGACATAGCACCGCATAACGACTGCCTCCTTAAATAACTAACTCAAATGTTAGTCGCAGGCCTCGTCCCGTGCCCCGGTGGTTCCAACCGTTCACGGGCGCGGAAGATTTTTGCCCGCGGCCGGTAACACGTGGGTATGGCTTCCGAGGTGGACGTGCAGGGTGACACACACGACGCGATCATGGGTGCGACCTACCACGCGCTGTGCAAGCACGGCTACGCCCACCTCACGATGCAGGACATCGCCGACGAGTTCGACAAGAGCCGCTCGCTGCTGCACTACCACTACGACACCAAAGAGGAGCTGATGCTGGTCTTCCTCGACCGGGTCATCGGCTGGATCGGCAACCGGCTCGCCGAGTCCGACACCGAGGAGCCGCTTGCGCGCCTCGAGGAGTTCATCGACAAGTTCGTCATCGAACCCGGCGAGGAACAGCGGGAGACGTTCGCCCTCGCGATCCTCCAGTTGCGCGTCCAGGCCGCCCACAACGAGGAGTTCCGCGAGAAGCTCGCGGCCCACTACCGCGAGAACGCATCGGTCGTCAGCGGGATCATCGAGGACGGCGTCGAGGCGGGCGTGTTCCACGAGGACGTCGACCCCGAGTGGGTCGGCCGGAGCATCTACACCTCGATGGCCGGCGCCCGGATGTTCCAGGTGACGATGGGCGACGAGACCGCCACGCTCCGGATGCGCGACGCGGTCGCCGAGTTCGCCGTCGACCAGCTGATCGCCGACGGTCGCAGCGTCTCGGCGTACGCTGGCGGCGACTTCAGCCGCCGGGACTGAGCCGCTACGGGGCCGGTGACGGCCCCGTCGGCCGCCCCGTTCTCGGCCCGTCCGCCGTCCGACCCCGACTCGCCGTCGAAACCGTCAGGACCCCGGGGGCCGACATCCCGGCCATGAGACGCGCCAGTCTCGACTTCGAGGGCTTTTTCGACGTGCGCGAGACCACCGAGGACGCCCAGGCCGCCCAGATGACGCTCTCGCCCGGCCAGTCGACCGGCGGCCCCGACAACCGCCACCCCGACAGCGACCAGTGGCTCTACGTCGTCTCGGGGTCGGGCCGCGCCACCGTCGACGGCGAGGACGTGCGCTTCGAGGCGGGCGAGTTGCTCGTCATCGAGGCCGGCGAGACCCACGAGATCGAGAACGACGGCGACGAGCCCCTGCAGACGCTGAACCTCTACGTGCCGCCGATCTACTGACGGGATCGGCCCCACCCGGACTTCCGCGACCGGCAGGGTCAAGCCGTGATGGCCGCAAGGCCGGACCATGCCAGTCGATTCTCTCCCGCGACTCGGGCTGGGGACCTACTCCGACGACGACCGCGAGCAGTGGCGCGAGAACGTCCGCACGGCCCTCGACGTGGGTTTTCGCCACGTCGACACCGCGCAGGTCTACGAGAACGAGGAGTACGTCGGGCAGGGGCTCCGCGACAGCGACGTGGCCCGCGACGACGTGTGGCTCTCGACGAAGACGGTCCACCACGACGTGCCGCCCGAGCCCGAACAGGTCCCCGACGCCATCGACGGCTGTCTCGACCGCCTGGGCGTCGACTACGTCGACCTGCTGTACGTCCACTGGCCCTCCGGCGTCTACGACCACGAGGAAGTCCTGCCCGCGTTCGACGCCGCCTACGAGGCCGGGAAGACCCGGAACGTCGGGCTGTCGAACTTCACGCCCGAGTTGCTCGACGAGGCCCGGGAAGTGCTGGACGCCCCGCTGTTCGCCCACCAGGTGGAGATGCACCCGCTGCTCCCCCAGCGGGAACTCGTCGCGCACGCCCAGGAGCACGACTACTGTCTGGTGGCGTACTCGCCGCTGGGGAAGGGCGCGGCGCTCGACGTGCCGGAGATCGAGCAGGTCGCCGAGAAACACGACGCCACCCCGGCGCAGGTCAGCCTCGCGTGGGTGCTCTCCCA
This sequence comes from Halosimplex halobium, assembly GCF_051414055.1. NCBI lineage: Archaea > Methanobacteriati > Methanobacteriota > Halobacteria > Halobacteriales > Haloarculaceae > Halosimplex > Halosimplex halobium. The sequence continues at coordinate 161,017 of NZ_JBLKNX010000005.1, read as the reverse complement.
CGACAACGTCGCCGCCATCCCGAAGGCCAGCAGCCGCGAGCACATGGCACAGAACCTCGCCGCCGGCGACCTCGAACTGGACGAGGAGGATATCGAGCTGATCGACTCGATCGACGAGCGCCACCGGGAGATCGACCCCGACCACGGGCCCTGGAACTGGTGAGCGCGGGTCGTCCATTCCTCGGCGGCCGCGTCGACGACCGGCCGTGGCAGTTGCGGCTCCGCCCCGCTCGAGCGGTCGTGCGCGACACGGCCAAACGGCCCGAACCACTACGTCGGGGCGCTCCCATCTCGGAGCCATGACAGCCGAGCCGTTCGTCGTGGTCGGCGGCGACGCCGCCGGGCTGAGCGCCGCGAGCAAGTGCAAACGGGAGGACCCCGACCGCGAGGTGGTCGTCTTCGAGAAGGGGCGGTGGGTCTCCTACGCCCACTGCGGGACCCCCTACTACGTGAAAGGCGAGGTCGACGCGCTGACCGACCTGCTGACGCTCTCCCCCGAGGACATCGACGAACGAGGGATCGACCTCCACCGCGAGCACGAGGTGACGGGGATCGACACGGACGACCGGACCGTGACCGTCCGCGGTCCGGACGGCGACCGCCGCGAACAGCCCTACGGCGACCTGCTCGTCGCCACCGGTGCCCACGCGCTGACCGGCCCGGTGGACGGCACCGGCCTGGCCGGCGTCCGCTCGCTCCACGGACTTGACGACGCGGCGGCGATCCGTGCGGCGCTCGAACCCGCCGGCGAGGCGACCGTCGAGTCGCTGGGCGGCGGCGACTTCCTCGACCCGTCGGTGATCGAGCCGTACGCCGACTGGGAGCCGCCGGAGACGGTCGCCATCGTGGGCGGCGGCTACGTCGGCGTCGAGATGGCCGAGGCGTTCACAGCCCACGGCCTCGACGTACACGTCTTCCAGCGGGGCGAGCACCTCCTCGACCCCTTCGGCGAGGCCGTCGCCGAGCGGGTCGAGGCCGAACTGCGCGATCGGGGGGTACGGCTCCACCTCGACACCGAGGTCGAGCGGCTGGCGGGCGACGGCCGCGTCGAGCGACTGGAGTGTGCCGGCGGGACCGCCCTCGACGTCGACCTGGCGCTGGTGGGTGTGGGGATCCGGCCGAACGTCGACCTCGTCGACGACACGCCGGTCGAACTCGGCGACTCCGGCGCGGTCGCCGTCGACGACTACGGGCGCACGTCGGCCGAGGGCGTCTACGCCGCGGGCGACTGCGCGGAGGCGCGCCACGCCGTCACCGGCGAGTTCGACTGGGTGCCGCTCGGGCTGACGGCCAACCGCGCGGGTCGCGCGATCGGGAGGACCGTCGCCGGCGACCCGAAGCCGACCGGGGCCGTCGCGGGGACGGCCGTCGTCAAGGCCTTCGACCAGGAGTGCGGCCGGACGGGGATCGTCGACCACGAGCGGGCGCGCGAGGCGGGATTCGACCCCGTCAGCGAGACGATCACGACCGCCTCCCGGTCGGGTTACTACCCCGGCGCGGCCGAGACAGTGGTCACGCTGACCGCCGACCGCGAGACGGGGCGGCTACTCGGCGGTACCATCGTCGGCACCGACCGCGCGGCCGTCCGGATCGACACCGTCGCGACCGCGCTGGAAGGCAATATGACCGTCACGGAGGTCGAGAACCTCGACCTGGCCTACGCACCGCCGTTCTCGCCCGTCTGGGACCCCGTGCTGACGGCGGGAAAGGTACTGAACGGGTCGTTCGACGGGACCGACGACTGACGGGGAGGACCCGGTCCGCCCGTCAGTCCGCGCCGCTTGCGGCCTCGTCGCCCGCGGCCTCGTCGCTCGCGTCGCCCGGGGCGTCCGTTCCCGGTTCCGCCGCCCCGGCGAACCCGTCGAAGTCGTAGGTGACGCCCGTCATGTCCTCGGACACGCGCCAGAGTCGCTCGGCGCGGTCGGTGTCGTAGGAGGCGTCGCTGGAGCGCTGGGGCTCGGGGTGCCCTCGCATGTCGAACAGCCCGCCGGGGCCGACGTAGGCCCCGCCGTCGACGCCGGGTTCCGTCGCGGCGTAGATTAGCGGGAGCGCACCCATCTCGGCGGACTGGCCGAGAACGGCGTTCATCGCCCGCATCACGTACAGTTTCACGGTCGACCCCTCCTCCTTCGGGCCGCGCGCCTGCAGCGAGGTGGCGGCGTAGCCGGGGTGGCAGGCCACGGAGATCGTGTCCTCGATCCCCGCCGCCGAGAGGCGGCGCTGGAGTTCGTAGGCGAACAGCAGGTTTGCCAGCTTCGACTGGCCGTAGGCCTCCCACTTCCCGTAGGACTCCTCGTGGTGGAGGTCATCGAAGTCGATCTCCCCGCCCTGGTGGGCGCCGCTGGAGTGGGTGACGACCCGCGTCTCCCCCGGCGTGGCGACGATCCTGTCGAGGAGGTGGCCCGTCAGCGCGAAATGGCCGAGGTGGTTGACGCCGAACTGTGTCTCGAAGCCGTCGGCCGTCTCCGAGCGGGGGATCGCCATCACGCCGGCGTTGTTGCAGAGGACGTGCAGCGCGTCGTAGTCGGCGAGGAAGCCCTCGGCGAACGACGCCACCGAGTCGAGGTCGGCCAGGTCGCACTCGCGCACGTCGAGGGGGTCGCCGTCGAGCCGTTCCTCGTCGCGGATCTCGGCGGCCGCCTGCTCGCCGCGGTCGGCGCTCCGGCAGGCCATCACCACAGTCGCGCCCTTCCGGGCGAACACGCGGGTCGCCTCGTAGCCCAGGCCGCTGTTGGCCCCGGTGACGACGACGGTCTTTCCCGACAGGTCCGGCACGTCGGCGGCGGTCCAGTTTCCCATACCCGTCGTTCGGACGCCCGCCACTCAAGCCCGGCGCCAAACGAGTGGGGCCGATGGCGACCGGCTAGTCGGTGCCATCGGCCGGTGCCTCCGCGGGGTCGCCGACGACCCGGACGGTCGTCAGCAGGACGACGATCCCGACCGTGAGGGCCGCGCCGAAGACGAACGGCGACCAGTAGACGACGAGGGCGTACAGCGCCGTCATGACCGGCGGACCGACCGTCCGCCCGAGGCTGCCCGCCCCCTGCGTGACGCCGAAGGCCCCGCCCTGCCGGTCGGCGCTCGTCGCCAGCGACACCAGCGTCGTCAGCGAGACGTTCAGCAGGCTGTTGCCGAGCGACAGCAGCGTCAGCGCGCCCAGCAGCGCGACCACCCGCGGCCCGAACCCGAGGATCGCCCGCTCGCCCAGCAGCGCCCGCCCGATCTCCGGGGAGAAGGGAAACGCCGCGAGCGCAACGACCAGCAGCGCGGCGCCGGCGGCGGCGAGCTGTCGGGCGGGAACCACCCGAGAGAGCCGGCCGACGACGACCCCCTGGTTGACCACCGCCAGCGCGCCGACGTACGTGAGCAGGAGTCCGGCCTGGGAGGCGTCGTAGCCGTACACGTCCGCGACGTATGGGATGAACGCCACCTGGATACCGGAGAAGGCGACCGAGGCGACGAGGAAGGCGCCGACCAGCGGCCGCAGTGTGGCGTCGCGGGCGGCGTCGACGAACTGGCCGACGATCCGCGGCCGGCCGGCCGTCCGCGCCTGCCGCTCGGGCTCGGGCAGGAAGGCCCACGCCCCGAGGAAGGCGAGGAAGCTCAGGGCCGCAGCGCCGAAGCTCGGCAGCGAAAAGCGCGTCGCCGGGACGAACGCCGGGAAGGTGCCCGCCGCAGCGGCGACGACGCCGTCGCTCGCCAGTACCGACCCGAGCGCCGGCCCGAAGACGAACCCCAGGCCGAAGGCGGCGCCGACCAGCCCGAGCGCGCCGGCGCGGCGGTCGGCCGGCGTCACGTCCGCGATGTACGCCTGCGCGGTCGCGATGTTGCCGCCCATCGCACCGGCGAGCATCCGCGCGAGAAAGAGCGTCGCCAGCGCCGCGGTCGCGCCCGCGGCCGCCCCGACCTCGCCGCCGAGCCCGAAGACGGTCCAGGCCACGGTGTTCGCCAGAAGCGAGAGCATGAGGACCGGCCGCCGCCCGCGGGCGTCCGACAGCTGTCCGAGCAGCGGCGCGGAGACGAACTGCATCAGCGAGTAGGAGGCCGCAAGCAGGCCGTAGACCACGTCCGTCCCGCCCAGGTCGCGGACGTAGAAGGGGAGGATCGGGACGACGATCCCGAACCCCAGCAGGTCGACGAAGACGATAGCGAGGACGGCGACCAGCGCCCGCCGGCGTCCGGCGAGCGACGCGCCCACCGCCCGAGGGTCCTGCACGCCGGCCCGTTCGGCCCGCGATCGGGAATAGCTAGGGTCGGCCTCGGCGCTGTTTGTTCCCGACCGGGCCCGTCAGTCCCCGCGTACGTCGGCGACGGTCTCGGCCAGGTCGCGGGTCGCCGCCTCGGGGTCGTCGGCGCGGGTGATCGCCGTGATCACGGCGGCGCCGTCGGCGCCCGCCTCGACGACCGGCGCGGCGTTGTCCGCGGTGATCCCGCCGATGCCCACGACGGGGATGTCGACGGCCGCGGCGATCTCGCCGACGCGCTCGGGGCCGATCTCGTACTCGTCGTCGTCGATGTCGTCCTTCGAGCCGGTGGCGTAGACGGCGCCGACCCCGAGGTAGTCGGCGCCCGCCTTCTCGGCGCGGCGGGCGTCGTCGACGAACGACACCGACCGGCCGACGATGGCGTCGTCCCCGAGTTGCTCGCGGGCCACCTCGACCGGCAGGTCGTCGTCGCCGAGGTGGACCCCGTCGGCGTCGACCGCCGCGGCGAGGTCCACCCGGTCGTTGACGACGAACGTCACCCCGGCCTCGCGGGTGAGCTCCCGGAGCTTGCGGCCCACGTGGTAGCGCTCGCGAGCGCTCCGGTCCTTCTCGCGCAGTTGCACCACGTCGACGCCGCCGGCGACGGCCGCCTCGACGACCTCGCGCGTCGTTCGGTCGCCCGAGAGACTCTCCTGCGTGACGAGGTACACGTCCCAGTCAGTCATTGCTGGAGCGTTCGGGTCCACCGACCTGTTACTTTCGGATCAGAAATCCGCGGGCCCGCGGACCGAAGACGTTCGTCGCCGCCGTCGGCCCGTGTCGGACTCCTTTTGCCGGTACCGGCCGAAGCGCCGCCATGGACGTGATCGGGGACCTGGTCGCACGCGACCGGCGGAGCGACGACCTCGCTGTCCGGACCGACAGCCGCGCCGGGTCGTACAGCTACGAGAAGTGCTGCACGAACGCCTGGAAGACGGGCAACATCCTGCGCCACTACGGGGTCCGCGGCGGCGCGACCGTCGCCGTCGACGCCGGCGACCCGCTCACGCCGCCGCCGCTGCTGGCCCTGTTCGGCGCGTGCCTCCTCGGCGCGACGACCCGCTTCGACCCCGGCGAGTCGCCCTCGGCGAAGGCGCTGGTCGCCCCCGCCGCTCGCGCCGACGCCTACGACCCCGACCCCGGCACCAAGACGTTCGTCTACGGCGACGTACCGGACGACCCCGAGTTCGCCCACTTCGAGGCCGAGATGTGGAGCGAGAACCCGACCGCGCCGCCGGACCGCGTCGACCCGACCGACACCGCCCTCGCCGCCGCCGACCGCGAGTTCACTCACGAGCGACTCCTGTCGGCCGCCGAGCGAGTCGTCGACGAGTACGGCCTCGCCGCCGACGACGAGGTGTCGGTCCGGGCGCCGCTGGCCGACCCCGGGACCGTCGTCGCGGGCGTGCTCGCGCCGGTCGCCGCGGGCGCAACGGTGCTCGTCGACCGCGAGTCGACCGGGACGGTCGCCGTCGCGAGCGGCGACGCGGCGGACAACGCCCCGGAACCTGCCGTCGTCGACCCCGGTGACGTGCTGTAGCTACTTCGGAGAAAAGACCGGGAGACAGGGAACGGACGGCGAAGAGCGGACCGCCGGCGGGACGGCGCCTACTCGCCTTTCGGGCGGATGAAGTCGGCGAGCGCGACGGTGGTTCCCAGCAGCCACCCGAGCGGGACGGAGATCCCGATCCAGATGAGGACGTAGGCGAACTCGGTCATGTCGAACTTCTCGACGACGTAGTCGCGGAGCCCGACCGGTTCGAGGACCGACTGGCGGACGAACTCGGCGATCTGGTCGGCGTAGACGATGCTGAACTGGGCCACGTCCTCGGAGACGAGCGCGGCGACGACCGGCGGCAGGAAGATGGCCGTCATCCCGAACGGGTACGCGAAGACGACGGTCGTGACCCGGCCGCCGACCGCCCGGAAGAACACGGCCAGCGCCGCCGAGAGGACGGCGACGACGCTGGCGGCGATGATGGCGTTGGCCGCCTGGTTCGAGTAGTCCAGCCGGAACTCCACCAGCGCCGAGAGGCCGCCCCACACGAGGATCGCGAGCAGGATCACGCCGACGGCGCCGAGTTTCTCGACCGACACGTCGATCTTCCGGGCGTGGAAGCGGACGACGACGCCGAACAGGGCCAGCGGGTACAGCACCGCGACGACGAGCGCCCCCAGCGCCGCCCACGCGTTGTAGGTCACCTTCTCCCGGGCAGTCTCCGGTCGCCACTTCCCCAGCACGGTGTCGCCCGCACCGCGCTGTCGCGGGTAGAGCAACTCCATCCAGGTCTCGTGGAACTTGTTCAGGTCGAAGCGGACGGCTTCGACGACCCCCTGCCGGTTCCCGACTGACATGTTCCCGACTTTGGCAGCGCCCTGTATACCTCTTCTGTTGCCCGCCGACGGCCGCCGCTGTTTCACCGTCGACAGGTCCTCTCGACGACAGGATCGGCGGTTCCGAGAGCCGGGAGCAGCCCGGCACCAGCCCGGGCCAGCGGGCGGCCGACAGCGGGGAAAACAGCGGGTCGACAGCGGTCAGAACGGCGGACGGGCTGTCGGCCGGGCGACGGCGCAGGCCCGAGGCGCCGTCCGCTCAGTCCCAGGCCTCGGGTGCGAAGCTGGTGTGGACCTGCCGGTCGGTCCGGTCGATGGCGTCGATGGTCGCCACATCCTCCTCGTCCAGTTCGAGGCCGAGGCTCTCCCAGTTGTCGCGGATGTGGGCCTCGCCGGTGGCCTTCGGGATGGCCGTCACGCCCTTCTCGCGGAGCCAGGCGAGCGACACCTGTGCCTCGCTGACGCCGTGTTTCTCCGCGACCTCGGTGATCGCCGGCACGTCGAAGACGGCGCCGCGGGCCAGCGGCGAGTAGCCGACGAGTTCGATGTCCGTCCCCGCGACGTACTCGCGCAGTTCCGCCTGGGGGAGCAGCGGATGACACTCCACCTGGTTGGCGAAGATCGGCTCGTCGAGCACCTCCTGGGCTTCCTCGATGTGGTGGGGTTCGAAGTTCGAGACGCCGATGCGGTCGACCAGCCCGCGCGATTTCAGCTCCTCGAAGGCGGGCAGCGTCTCCTCGGCGTCGTAGGTGCGCGAGGGCCAGTGGACGTACAGCAGGTCGACGCTGTCGACGCCCAGTTTCTCGAGACTCTCCTCCGTGCTCTCGACCACGCCGTCGCGGTCGAGGTGGTCGATCCACACCTTCGTCGCGAGGAAGACCTCCTCGCGGGGCACGTCCGCCGCGGCGATGCCGTCGCCGACGGCCGACTCGTTGCCGTAGATCTGGGCGGTGTCGACGTGACGGTACCCCATCTCTAGCGCCGTCCGGACGCTCTCGGCGCACTGCTCGGGGTTCTCGTTTTCCCACGTCCCGAGCCCGAAGGTCGGCATCCCGTCGACGCGCGACACGCTCTCGGGGGACTGGCTGTCCTGAGACATACGCGACCATCGGGACGAGCGACCAATAGGGGTTGCGACTCCGGAACGCGCTCCTACGTCTCGTCGCTCGTGCCGTCGCCCGCGTCCCCCGCTCCGGATCCGTCGGTCGCATCGCCGTCTCCGGACTCCTCGGTCGCGTCGTCCGCGGTCGCACCGTCGGACTCGGATTCGGCTGCCCCGGGGTCGTCCGCCTCGTCGCCGCTGGCATCGTCCGTTCCGGCGTCCGTCGCGTCGTCGTCGGCCACCTCCGTCCGCTCGCCGTCGGGGCTATCGACGACGGTCTGGGCGGCCTGGACCTCCTGGGTGCCCTCGGTGTCGGGCTCGGTCGTCTCGACGCCGCTCCCCCCGCCGTCGCCGCCGCCCCCACCGCTGTCGTCGGACGGGGCGCCCTCGTCGCCGCCGGCGCCCTCGTCGTCGCCGGCGAGGAACCGGTTGTAGAGCACGCCGGCGCTCCCGATAGCGAGGATCGCCGCGCCGACGCCGATGACCGCCGGCGAGAGTCCGCCGCCACCGCCGTCGCCGGCCGTCGTCGCGGTCCCGCCGTCACCGCCGTCCCGGGTCGCCGTCCCCGGACCCCCCGACGGCGTCGCCGTCGGCGTCGCGGTGGCCGTGGCGCCGCCACCTGCGTCGGTACCGGGTTCGTCGGTCGGCGTCGGGGTGAACGTCGGCGTCGAGTCGTCGGTCGGCGTCGCGGTCGGCGAGGCGGTCGGGCTGGGCGTCGGCGAGGGCGTCGCCGTGGCGACCTCCGCGCCGCCGACCTTCACGCCCCAGCCGGCGGCGGGTCCGCCGGCCGAGTCGGCCGTGCTCCCGACGCAGACCATCCCCTCGTCGTCGGTGAGGTGGAACGCGGAGAACTCGCTGGAGCCCGACCCGTACGTCTGCTTCCACCTGGTCTCGCCGTCGATGCCGAGGTTGGCGGCGAACCCCCGGGCGTTGACGCCGTCCCCGTTCGTGGCCGTCTCGCCGGCGACGTAGTACTCCAGGTAGCCGCCGGTGACGCTCCGCAACACGGTGTAGGTGTCGGACTCGACGCGGGTCCCCCACCGCTTGCCGCCGTCGACGTTGATCTCCAGTGCCCAGCCCTGCCGGTCGTTGGTCTGCGGGTCGAAGGCGTTGGCGCCGACGGCGACGAACCCGTTGCGCGTCTCCGCCACGTCGTAGAGGACGTTGTAGTCGTCGTAGGAGTTGATCGCGTCGTCGGAGCGCTTCTTGAACTGCTGTGAGAACACCTGGGTCCCCTCGTCGTCGAGCTTGACGATCCACCCCGCGGTGTCGTCCGCCGTGTCGTCGGTCTCGCCGACCGCGATGTAGCCGCCCTCCTCGGCGACGACGACCCCGTGGAGCTGGTTGCGGCCCCCGGGCCCGATGGTCTCGGACCAGTCGATCGACTGGTCGGGGTTCATCCGGACGACCCAGGCGTCGTCGAACCGGTCGGTCCACCCCACGAAGACGAACCGTCCCTGTTCGTCGACCGTGACCCCTCGCACCGTGTCGGTCCGCTCCGACCTGACGTTGAACACCCGTCGCCACTGCTCGGTCCCCTCGCCGTCGACGCGGACGGCGAACGCGCCCTGCTGGCTCGACCCCTCCTCGTGGGTGTGGCCGGCGACGACGAACCCGTCGCCGACGGGCGCCACGTCGAACCCCCTCGTGACGGCGCGCTCGGCGACGGTCGTCTCCCAGTCGATCCGCCCGCCGGCGGTCAGCCTGGCGAGCCAGATCGCCTCGGCGGCCTCGCCGTCCGCGGGCTCGGTCGTCCCCGCGACGACGAACCCGCCGTCGCCGGCCGGCACGACGGCGTTCGCCTCGGCCGGCGTCCCCCTGTCGTAGGTCCGCTCCCAGCGGGTCGGCGGCACTTCCTGTCGACCGCTCGCCGTCGCGTTGCCGACCGAACCGCTCGCGGCCAGCGCCCCCGCGCCGGCGAGACAGCACCCCTTGACGAATCGTCGCCTGCTCGGTTCCCGTTCCATGCTCGACGACGCGACCGGGAACGGTAAAATCCTGTCGGCTTTTCGAGGGACTGTCGGCGGCGCCCAGCGGGCACTGCCGGCGTGTCCGGAGGCACACCGCGAACTCGCCGTGACTGCCGCGGCGACGCGACTGCGCGGTCGCGGTCAGCTCCCCAGTCGCTCGCGGGCGAACCGCGCGAGCAGGGGCAGGTCGTCGAGGTGGATCAGGTTCCGCATCGCCAGCCGGTTGCCGCTGTTGACCTCCGCGAGCGTGTCGCCGTCGGCCTCCCGCAGGTCGGCCATCAGCCGGTCGTAGCGCTCGTTGGGCGCGAGATACAGCAGCTCGGTCATCAGCAGGCGGGTGTTCATCTTCGGCGCCACGTCGCTGTGCCACAGGTCGTTGTAGATGGTCATCTCCTCGGCGGAGGTGTCGACCGTCCCGGTCAGCGCCCGGTCGGCCGTGGCCGCCGCCGCCCGCGCGGATTTCATCCCCTTGTGGATCCCTTCGCCCCACAGCGGGTCGATCGTCGGGACGGTGTCGCCGATGGCGATGAAGCTATCGGTGGTCATCTGCCCCGGCTTCTGGATGTGGGCCGACCCGCGGTGTTGCTTGCCGTCGAGCCGCGTCGCGTTCTCGAAGCGGGGGTCGCTCTCCAGCCAGTACTCCAGGTAGTCGTCGATGCCCATCCCCTCCCTGGCGTACTCGCGGTGGCTGTCGTTCTGGATGTAGCAGAGCCCGACCTTCGCCGTGTCCTCGCCCGTGTGGAACAGCCAGGAGTAGCCGCCCGGCGCGAGGTCGTGGTCCAGGCGGAGCATCATCGCGTCGGTGCAGTCGGCGAACTCGGGGTGGTCGGCCTCGACGCCCTCGAACTCGTACTCGACGCCGATGGCCTGGCGGTCGCGCTGCAGGTCGGTGACGCCCAGCTCCTTCGCCAGCGGTGCCGCCGGGCCCGTCGCGTCGATCACGACGTCGGCGTACACCTCTTCCTGCCCGTCGTAGCGGACGCCGACCGGCTCGCCGTCCTCGACGATCGGCTTCGAGACCCGCGAGTCGAAGCGGTACTCCGCACCGTTCGCCCGGCCCTCGGCGACGAGCCAGCGCTTGAAGTCGGCGAACTCCAGGACGGCGCCGGGCTGGTCGCGGACGAAGTGGTCGTTCGGCGACTCCAGCACGACCGTCTCGGTGAAGTTCATCACCACCTCGTCGGGGACGTTGAACGACGCCATCATCGAGGGGAAGGTCCCGGCGGTCGACTTGTTGCTCTGACGCGGGAACTCGGCCTCGGGTTCCGTCTCCAGCACGAGCACCTCGTGATCCCTCGCCGCCAGGTCGCGCGCGCACTGCGCTCCGGCGGGTCCGGCACCCGCGATCACCACGTCAAAGCGGTCGCCCATAGACGTTGGTCCGGCGTCTCCGACATTAGTGTTGCTGAACGCCCCGAACCCCTTCGCGACGTTTCCGGCCACCGCGGACCGGCTCGCCGGCGACCCCGTCATCCCGGCGGTTCCGACCTACTCCCGCAACAGCCACGCCAGCACGACGCCGCCCAAAAGCAGCGCGACGACGCCGAGCGAACCGCCGCGGGGGACCGTCTCGAAGAGCGCGTAGCCCACTCCCGCGGTCAGGACCGCGACGACGACGCTCCCGACGGCGTGGAGCAGTTCGACCCGCGTCGTCGCCACCGCCGGGTCGGCGTCCCGGTCGATGCCGAGCCCGAAGGTCCCCAGGTCCGCCGCGACAACCGCACCGAACCCGCCCAGCAGGACCGCCTCCGCCGACGCTGGCCCGGTCGCCGCCAGCACCGTCGCGGCGAACAGCGCCGCGCCGCCGAAGACCACCCACGACTCCGACCGGCGCAGGAGTCCGGCGAGGACGGCCCCGGTACCAGCGAGAGCGATCAGCGTCGCCATCGTCGACCCGCGGACGGCCGCCACGGCCGCGACGGCGGCGAGCAGCGCCAGCGCGTGGCTCGCCCGCGGTCGCCGCCGGCCGGTCCCGCGACTCACCGCCACCGGCGGTCACCCCCGTCGGTCGCGACTCGCGTTCCGGCGCCGCCATCGGGACCCGCGTCCGTCGCGCTCCGGGACTGTGCCGCCCCGCGCTCGTCGCCGTCGGCCCACTCCACGACCGCGAGGCCCGCTCGCCGGCACTCGTCGAGGCGCACCTGCCGTTCGGCCGCGGCGAGCCGTCGGTACGCGGTGTCGTCGGCGGTCACGTCCGGGCTGGCGACGGTCACGTCGTGGCCCCGGGCGTCGAGCGCCCGCGCGACCTCGACGGGCCGGTCGTCGACCAGCGGCGAGCAGACGACCACCTGCGTGTCGCCCGACAACTGGGTCAGCAAGCGGTCGAAGCCGTCGCCGCCCGCGGTGTCGTCGCGCTCCGCGGGCGGCCGCCAGCCGAAGGCGTCGTGGGTGGTGAGCGCGTCGAGCAGCCGCTCGCGGTGGCCCCGGCCGGAGGCGGGCGGGAGCCAGCACTCGCGGGGCGACAGCGCAGCGAGACCGACGTGACAGTCCGCCTCGGCGAGGCCGCCGACGAGCGCGCCCGCGGCGCGGACGCAGGCGTCCACCGCCGGGCAGCCGTCCCCGGCGGTCACGTAGGCGGCGGCCCGCGCGTCGACCAGCAGGACGACCTTGACCGTCCGGGGCTGGTCGAACCGCCGCGTGGCGAGTTCCCCGTCCTTGGCGAAGCGGTTCCAGTCGATGCTCCCGAGCGGGTCCCCGTTGCGGTACTCCCGCAGCGAGTGGAACGCCTGCCCCTCGCCGGTCGCCGAGACGGGCTGGCTCCCCGTCAGCCGCGTCGCCAGCTCGCCCAGCGGCGCCGTCCGGTCCTCGTAGGTCGGCCGACAGACGACCGTCGAGCGGTCGGTCGCCTCGCGGGCCACCCGGCGGCTCGCACCGCTGAGATCGCGGGTCACGACGGTGAGGCTGTCGAACTCGTGGCGCCCGCGGACGGCCTCGAACTCGTAGGCGATCGACGCGCGCTTGCCCGGCCGGAGCGCGGTCGTATGCCGGGCGGTCCCGTCGACGACCTCCAGACCCGGGGGCACGTCGTCGGCGAACCGCAGGTCCGGCAGCGTCGCCCCGCTCTCGTTTTCGACGGTGAGCGTGACGCGGACCCGCTCGCCCGGCGCCGGGTCGGTGTCGCTGACGTGCCGCTCGACGGCGAGTTCGGGCGCCGGCGCGTCGGCGGCCCGGCTGTAGGCCGCGAAGCCGACGCCGGCCAGTCCGGCGAGGATGGCGACCGGCTTCCCGACGAGGATCGCGACCGCCGTCGCCGCCAGCGCGAGCCCGTGGATCCCCGCCCAGCGACCGGTCCGTTCGAGGCGCTGTTCGCCGCGGTCCAGCCCCGTGCCGACGGCCGCCGCCTCAGTCATCGGCGACACCTCCGGGCCGGCCGGCGTCTCCGGATCGACCGCGTCCGTCCGGGCCGCCGTCGCCGTCACGCCGGTCGCCCCGGTCGCGGAGTCGCGCGACCGCGGCCGCGGCACGCTCGGCCCGCCGGTCGAAGTCGGCCTCGACGCCCTCGTGGATCGAGTCGTCGCCGGCGAACAGCGCGGCCGCCTCGGGGTCGTCCGTCCACGAGCCGTCGGCGACCCGGCGTTCGGCCGTGTCCGGGTCGAGGCCCGCGAACCGCTCCAGCGCGTCGACGGCGGCGCCGCGCAGGCGCTCGCGGATGCGGTCGCGCTCGGCCGCGTCACGCTCGCTCGCACCCACCGCCGAGACGGCCGTCGCGAGGTCGTCGCCTGGCACGCCGTAGTCGGGGCGCTCGCCCACCCGGGGGAGGCCGCCGGCCGGCGCGTCGTCGCGCTCGAACCGCTCGACGGCCGCGAGGCCGACGCCGGCGAGCGCCGCGAACCAGACCCCGAGCGTCACCAGCGTCGCCCAGTCGAACGTGACGAGTCCGGGGCGGACCGTCAGGACGAGCCCCGCGGCGACGGCCGCGACTCCGACCGCCAGCAGGACTCGCCGGCGGCGGCTCACGCGCCGTCACCTCCGCTCGCGTCGCGGTCGTCGCCGGCGTCCAGCCGGTCGGCCAGCCGGCTGGCCCGGCGTTCCTGTTCGTCGGTCGGCGGCCGGCGGCCGTAGCGGACCGCCTCGAAGCCGCGGGTCACGCCCTCGACCGCCTCCGCTGGGTAGCCGCGGTCGACGGCGGCCGCGGCCGTCTCCCCCGGCGTCGTCGACTCGTCGGCGCCCGTCCGGTCGCGGAGCCGTCGCCAGGCGCGGACGACCGCGTTGTCGGCCGGCGCGTCGTAGGCGGGGTCGACCGTCGGCGTCGGTGGTCCGCTCGGCCCCTCCCCGTCGCCGCTCTCGTCGCGGGGCGGCGCGCGGGTGTCGTCGCCGGTCAGCACGACGGCGAGGACGACGGCGACGACCAGCCCGCCGACGAGACCCGCGACGAGCAGCGTCGAGACGCCGCCGTCGCCGTCGCTCTCGTCCGGCGGGACTGGCGTGTCTTCCCCGACGGCCTGCCGGGAGTCGGGGGCGTCCGTTCCGTTCGCGCCGCCGACGCCGCCGACGGCGGCCGGGGTGCCCGTCGGCATCGGCTGGGTCGGCGTCGTCCCGGAGTACAGCGTCGGCTGGTCGGCCCCGCCGAGCGACCCGGCGGCCGTCACGAGCGCGACCAGCGCGAGGAGGGCGACCAGGGCGGTCGCGGATCGTCTCACGGACGGGAGTGTTCGGCCCAGCTACAAGTTTTTATCGGCCCCGGGCTGGATCCGGTTCGTCGTCCGTGTCGTCGTCGTCTCGGCCGGGACTTTCGGTCAGTTCGAGCCGCTCGGCGGCCGTAGCGGCGGGATCGGACCCGTCGGTGGACGGTGACCCGTCGCCGTAGCGGACCGCGCGGAACCGGTCGGTGACGGTCTCGACCGGCGACCCGGGGAGGCCGGCGTCGAGCGCTCGCGCCGCTACGTCGCCGGGCGTCGCCGTCTCGTCGGCGTCCGCGCGGTCGCGGAGGTGTCGCCACGCTCGCGTCACCGCGTTCCCGTCCGGCGAGTCGTACGCCGGGTCGACGGCCGGTGTCGGGTCGTCGTCGCCCGGACCGTCGTCGGGGACCTCGGGCGCCCGCTCGTCGTGACCGGTCAGGAAGACGACGAGCAGCCCGGCCGCCAGCAGCGACCCGCCGACGGCGGGCACGACGAACCGGGAGACGCCGCCGGAGTCCCCGGCTGCGGCCGTCGTCGGCGTCGCGGCCCGCTGGACTTCGGACTCGGACGCACCGCCCGGCACGCCGGTCGGCGGCGGCACCTCCGTCGGCGTCGCCGGACCCGCCGGCGTCCCGTCGCCGGTGACGACGGGCCCGTCGACCGCGCCGAACGTGCCGGCGGCTCCCGCGAGCGCGACCAGCGCGAGGAGGCCGACGAGCGCGGTTCCGGATCGCTGCACGTCGGGGACCGAGGACGGGCTCGCTCAAGTGGTTTCCGGCTGAAAGGACGCGGTGGCGGTGCTGGCGCGGTAGCGGCGCAGATGCTGTGGCGGCGCAGATGCTGTGGCGGCGCAGATGCTGTGGCGGCGCAGATGCTGTGGCGGCGCAGATGCTGTGGCGGCGCAGATGCTGTGGCGGTGCGGTTGCAGTGCAGTCAGCATCCGGCGCGGAGCGCCGGTTCACCGGACGCGAGGGAGCGAAGCGACTGACGCGTCCGGCCTTTTTCACCCATGTTTTTGCCGTCCGGGTTCCCGCAGGGAGCGAAGCGACCGAGGAAACCCGGGCGGGAAAAAGATGGTAACTAGGTGGGTCCTAGTAGAACTCTCGCACGAGGTCCATCGCGTCGTCGGGGGCGCCGTCGGGGATGTCGGACATGTCCCCCTCGATGCCCTCGCGCTGCTCCCACGGGACGGAGTTGTCGTCCTTGTAGATGACGCCCATGTACTCCTTGTCGCCCTCGAGGATCTTGTCCTTGGCGTCGGAGCGGTCGGTGGGGTCGTGGTCCTCCTCGTCGAGGTCGACGATGGAGTCGCGGAAGTAGTCGTAGGTGTCGACGTCGTTGAACGTCACGCACGGCGAGTAGACGTTGACGAAGCCGAAGCCGTCGTGCTCGATGGCCTCCTGGACGATCTGGGCGTGGCGCTGGGAGTCCGAAGAGAACGACTGGGCGATGAAGGTGGCGCCCGAGGCCAGGGCGAGCGCGAGCGGGTTGACCGGTGGCATCTGCGGGCCCTCGGGTGTGGTGCTCGTCTCGAAGTCCTGCCGGCTGGTCGGCGACGCCTGGCCCTTGGTGAGGCCGTAGATGCGGTTGTCCATGACGACGTAGGTCATGTCGACGTTGCGCCGGACGGCGTGGACGAAGTGGCCGGCGCCGATGGAGTAGCCGTCGCCGTCGCCGCCCGCGACCATCACTTCCAGGTCGGGGTTGGCGAGCTTGACGCCGATGCCGACGGGCAGGGCGCGGCCGTGGACGCCGTGCAGCGCGTAGCTGTGCATGTAGGTGCCGATCTTGCCGGAGCACCCGATGCCGGCGACCACGAACGTGTTGTCGGGGTCGTTGCCCGTCTCGGCGAGCGCTTTCATCATGCCGTTCATCGTCCCGAAGTCGCCGCAGCCGGGACACCAGGTCGGTTGCTTGTCGGATTTGAAGTCCGTGAATCGAACGTCGGAGCTCATTCTGCCTCCACCTCCGTGGCGCCGGCGTCGGCGCCCGTGAGTGTGTTCTCGATTTCCGTTGCGAGTTCGTCGGCCTTGAATCGCACGCCGTTGTACTTGTTGACCCGCTGGACGCGCTGGAGCACGTCGTGCTCGATCACGTCGGCGAACTGGCCGGTGGCGTTACACTCGACGACGATGACGTCGTCGGCCGCCTCGATCTCCTCGGACAGATCGGGCCGCGGGAAGATGTAGGGGACCGAGATGAACCGGATATCGTGGCCGCGCTCGTCGAGGAACTCCAGCGCCTCGCGCATGGCGCCCTCGTTGGAGCCCCAGGAGATGACGAGGGTGTCGGCGTCTTCGTCGCCGAACTCGCGGTAGTCCCAGTCCTCCTCCTCCTTGGCTGTCTCGACCTTCCGCTGGCGTTTGTCGACCTGCTCGATGCGGACCTCCTCCTCCTCGGTCCGGCGGCCGAGCTCGTCGTGTTCGAGGCCGGTGGTCATGTGGGCGGCGTCGGCCGTGCCCGGGAACGCGCGGGGGCTGACGCCGTCGGCGGTCGGGAAGTGCGCCTGAAAGCGGTCCCGCTCGTCGAGCCAGGCGTCGACTTCCTCCTCGTCGACGACCTTGCCGCGCTCGATCTCGACCTCGTCCATGTCGAACGCCTCGGGCGGGAACGTCTGCTCCGTGACTGCGAGCGCCAGGTCCGCGACCAGGAAGACGGGCGTCTGGTACTTCTCGGCGTAGTTGAACGCCTCGACGGTCTTCCAGAAACACTCCGAGACCGACGTGGGCGCGACGACGAACCGCGGGATCTCGCCGTGGCCGCCGTACAGCGTCATGTTGAGGTCGCCCTGCTCCTGCTTGGTCGGCATCCCGGTCGAGGGACCGGATCGCATCACGTCGCAGATGACCAGCGGCGTCTCCGTGGTCGCCACGAGGCCGAACGTCTCGGTCATCAGGTCGATGCCGGGGCCCGAGGTGGCCGTCATCGCGCGTGCGCCGGCGCGGGCCGCGCCCAGCGCCATGTTGATGGCGGAGAGCTCGTCCTCGGCCTGGACGACCTTGCCGCCGTACTGCTCGATGCGGCCTGTCAGGTACTCCATCACGTCCGTCGCGGGCGTGATGGGGTAGCCCGAGTAGAAGCGACAGCCGGCGGCGATGGCGCCCATGCCGATGGCCTCGTCGCCGTTGAGGAGGACGTAGTCGTTGTCCGTGGTCTCGATGTCGTAGTCGAAGTCGTGGTCGTACTCCTCGGCGACGTGTTGCTGGCCCAGGCGGGCGGCCTCCTTGTTGTTCTCGACGATGGCCTCGCCCTTGTCGCCGAAGCGCTTCTCCAGCGACTCGTCGAGGTTCTCGATGGGGAAGTTCGCCACCTCGCAGGCGGCGCCCAGGGCGACGACGTTCGCCATGATGGCGCCGCCGGCGTCCTCGGCGAGCCGCTGGAGCGGGACCGACAGGCCGATCATCCCCTCGGGCACCTCCACGTCCTCCATCGTGGAGCGCTCGCCGTCGTAGATGATGACGCTGCCCTCGTGCAGTTCGTCCATGTTCTCGTCGATAGTCCGCTCGGTGAGCGCGATCAGGATGTCGAGCCTGTCGACGACGCTCTCGACGCGGTCGACGGACGTCCGGACCTTGTAGGCGGTGTACCCGCCCCGGATCCGTGACGCGAAGTCCTTCGAGGTGAAGACGTGACGGCCGGCACGCGAGAGTGCCTGAGCGAAGATCTTCCCGGTAGAGTCGATCCCGTCACCGGCTTCACCGCCGATGGCCCAGTTCAGGTCCTCGGGCATACTGCGTTGGAGTATCTTCCGCCCGGCAAAAAGACTTCTGTAATGGCCCGGGGACGGGACCCCCACATTCGTCGCAAAAGTGGACGCACAGGCGAAAATCGACGGTTTCGAACAGCCGGTAACGTTGTCCTCCGATGGTGAACGTCGGTCCCCGATCGCGGCGGGTGGACGGGGCCGGACCGACGGCCCGAAACGGAAGACCGACGGCCCGAAACGGAAGACCGACGACCCGGAACGAAAGGACCATGCGCCGTGCGACGCGAGAGCGGAGTATGGAGGACACGGAAGTCGCCGTCGTCGCGGTCGAGTCGGTCGGCGAGGACGCGGTCGCCATCGACTTCGAGACGCCCGACGGGTTCGACGCACAGCCCGGCCAGTTCGTGAAGGTCTCCCTCGACGGGGTCGAGGAGTCGCGGTTCTACACGGTCTCCTCGCCGGACGTGGCGGGGACGTTCGAGATCACCGTCGGCATCGACCCCGAGGGCGAGGTCGGGCCGGAGCTGGCGGCCCTGACCGCCGGCGACACCGTCGAGATCTCCGGGCCGTACGGCGACGCCTACTACGAGGGCGAACAGCGGGTGCTGATCCTCGCGGGCGGCCCCGGCGTCGGCCCGGCGATCGGGATCGCCGAGCGGGCCCTCGACGAGGGCGGCGAGGCCGCAATCGTCTACCGCGACGCCGCGCCGATCCACGACGACCGGCTGACCGAGTTGAACGAGCGGGGCGCCTCGGTGGCCGTCCTCGCGCCGTCGTCGCCGCTGGCGTCGTCGGTCGACGAGGTACTGACCGACGACACGCAGGTGTTCGTCTACGGCTTCGCCGACTTCCTCGACGACGCCACGGCCGCCATCTCGGCGGCCGGGGGCGACGCCGAGGCCGCGAAGGTCGAGAACTTCGGATAGAACTCCGGATGCACGTCGCGGGCGCGCGGTCGCGAGGGCCGATCGCCGGCGGTGGCGCGGCGGCTCGACTGTGGTTCGGCGTCGCGCGTCGGTGGTCGACGCCTTTGACAACGGTTAAAAACCGTGAGAGGATACGGAGTGGTATGAGCGAGAGCCAACAGAAACGCCAGCAAAAGTGCGTTTCGTGCGGCATCAACATCGCCGGCACGAACGCCGCCGCGTTCAAGTGTCCCGACTGCGGCCAGCAGATCTACCGCTGCGCGAAGTGTCGCAAGCAGAGCAACCTCTACGAGTGCCCGGACTGCGGGTTCACGGGGCCGTAACGATGGGGAAAGTCGCCGCGCAGATCAAGGTCATGCCGCAGAGCCCGGAAGTCGACCTCGACGCCCTCCAGGAGCGACTCGAGGCGTCGCTGCCCGAGGGCGCGAAGATCAACGGCTTCGAGCGCGACGACGTGGCCTTCGGCCTCGTCGCCCTGCTCCCGACCGTCGTCGTCCCGGACGAGGCCGGCGGCACCGAGGCCGTCGAGGAGGCCTTCGCCGGCGTCGAAGGCGTCGAAAGCGTCGAAGTCGGCGACGTCGGTCGCCTGTAACGGTTCGCTCGCTTTTTCCGACAGCCGACCGCCGAGTCGCGACACCGGCCCACGGGGGTGTCGACGCCGCGACCGCCCGCCGCGACCGCTGGAGTCGCGGTAGCCGCTCACACGGCGGTCACGACCGCGTAACGCACGTTTTATAAGCGTGACCGGATAACGGAACCGCACGAATGCCCAACTCCAACGGACCCCGGAAGAAGACGCGCAAGAAGCTCCGCAACGAGCCCCGAGACAGCGGCACGTCGCCGCCCCAGCGCTCGGTCACCGAGTTCGAGCACGGCGAGAAAGTCCACCTGAAGATCGACCCGAGCGTCCCGGACGGGCGCTTCCACCCGCGCTTCGACGGGCGCACCGGCGAGGTCGTCGGCGAACAGGGCGCCGCCTACAAGGTCGCCATCACCGACGGCGGCGTCGACAAGACGCTCATCGTCAAGCCCGCCCACCTCCGCAGCCAGGCATGACGATCTTCAAAGAGAAGGTCGACGAAGAGTACCTCACGGTCGCCGAGACCAAGGCGATCCTCGAGGAGCTCGAGCGCGAGCGCGCGGCCGACGAGGACCGCGAGATGCGCTACGAGCTCGCGCGGGCCATCGAGCACGTCAACCGTTTCGCCGTGCTCGACCCCGAGGAGTCCCGCGAGTTCGTCGCCGAGCTGCAGGAACTGGACAAGGTCGACGAGGCGACCGCCTACAAGATCGCGAACCTGCGCCCGCGGGACCGCGACGAGCTGCGGGCGATCTACGCCCAGGAGCGGTTCACCCTCTCGGGCGACGAGCTCGACGCCATCCTCGAGGTCGTCGCGCAGTACGCCTGACCGGACGCCGTTCTCCCGCGAGCGCCCGACGGCGGGGGTTTAAGTTCCGTCTCGCCCTACTCGCCTGTCATGAGTGACTCCGAGCGCGGCGACGACGATCCGGGGGGACCCACGGCCGTCGTCCTCGACTTCCTGGCCCACGGCCGGACCGAGGACGACCGCCCGCAGTACCAGAAGCAGCCGCTCGCCTACGCGCTCGGGCGCGAGGACTTCCGCCTGTTCGAGGTGGTCCTCGGGCCCGACGCCGACGTGTCGATCGGCGACGACCTGGTGATCGACCGCGCGGCCGACGCCATCGAGCGCACCGGCGAGGTCGAGTACGAGGACCTGCCCGGCGGCGCCCAGTCGGAACTGGACTACGCCGTCGAGGATCTGGTCGACGAGGAGGAACGGCGGTTCGTCGACTTCTACAACGACGCCCAGCCCATCACCCTGCGCCTGCACCAGCTGAACCTCCTGCCCGGGATCGGGAAGAAACTGCGCAACGCCATCCTCGACGAGCGAAAGCGTGGTCCCTTCGAGGGCTTCGACGACCTGGAGGAGCGCGTCGAGGGGCTGCACAACCCCCGCGAGGTCGTCGTCGAGCGCATCCTGGAGGAGATCCGCGAGGACGACCTGAAGTACCGTACCTTCGCCCGCCGGGACGACGAGGAATGAACGGCGAGAGTCCGAGCGGGCGCGAGGCCGATAGCCCTGGGACCGGAGGCGGCGGTAGCAACTCGTCCGCCGACAGCCCCGAGCCGGGCACTCGCGACCCCGACGCCCTCCTTCGGCGGGCGGGCGTCCGCGGCGACCCCGACCGCGACCAGCACTTTCTGGTCGACGACCGCGTGCTCGACCGGCTGCCCGAATACGCCGGAGAGGCGAACGTCGACCTCTCGCACGTGCTGGAGATCGGCGCAGGGACCGGCGCGCTGACCGACCGCCTCCTCGCCGCGGCCGACCGGGTGACCGCCGTCGAGCGCGACCCCGACCTCGCCGCGTTCCTCCGCGGGGAGTTCGCCGCCGAGATCGACGCGGGCCGGCTCACCGTGGTCGAGGGCGACGCGCTGGAAGTCGAGCTGCCCGAGTTCACCGCCTCGGTCTCGAACCTGCCGTACGGCCCGTCCAGCGAACTGGCCTTCCGGCTGCTGCCCGAGAAGCGCCCGCTCGTGCTCATGTTCCAGCGGGAGTTCGCCGAGCGGATGGCCGCCGAGCCGGGGACCGACGACTACGGCCGGCTGTCGGTGACAGCGGGCCACTACGCCGACGCCGAGGTGGTCGAGCCGGTACCCAAGGAGGCGTTCTCGCCGCCGCCGGCCGTCCAGAGCGCGGTCGTGCGGACGACGCCCCGCGACCCGGACTACGAGGTGGACGACGAGGACTTCTTCATGGACTTCCTGAAGGCCGTGTTCACCCAGCGCCGGAAGACGATGCGCAACGCCGTCCGCAACACGGCCCACATCTCCGGGCTGGGCGACCCCGACGCCGTCGTCGACGCGGCCGACGAGGACCTGATGAGCGCCCGTGCCGGGAACGTCACGCCCGCGGAGTTCGCCGACCTGGCGACGCTGGCCTACGAGGTCGGCGAACCGGGCGAGCACCCGTCGGCATGACCGACGGGGGCGGAGCGGACGGGTCCGGCAGGCGTGGCGCGGACGGCTCTGACGGCAAGCCCGCCCTCGCAGCCCAGCGCGACGTGGAGCAGGTTTACCAGCCGGCGGAGGACTCGAAGCTGCTGGCCGACGCCGTCGTCGAGCGCGTGGAACGTGGCGACCGGGCGCTGGACGTGGGCACGGGGTCGGGCTACGTCGCCGCGCGGATGGCCGAGGCGGGCGCCGACGCGGTGGGCGCCGACCTCAATCCGCACGCCTGCCGGCAGGCCGCCGAGGCCGGGCTCCCGGTCGTCCGGGCGGACTTGACGGGGCCGTTCCGCGACGGGAGCTTCGACGTGGTGGCGTTCAACCCGCCGTACCTTCCGACCGAGCCCGACCGGGAGTGGGACGACTGGATGGAGCGGGCGCTGTCGGGCGGCGAGGACGGCCGCGCGGCCATCGACCCGTTCCTCGACGACGTGGCGCGCGTCCTCGCGCCGGGCGGTGCGGCGTACCTGCTCGTGAGTTCGCTGACCGACCCCGACACCGTCCGGGAGCGTGCCGCGGCGAACGGGCTGGCGAGCGAGGAGGTCGCCAGCGAGTCCC
Source organism: Halosimplex halobium (assembly GCF_051414055.1). Classification (NCBI taxonomy): domain Archaea; kingdom Methanobacteriati; phylum Methanobacteriota; class Halobacteria; order Halobacteriales; family Haloarculaceae; genus Halosimplex; species Halosimplex halobium. The sequence continues at coordinate 138,527 of NZ_JBLKNX010000005.1, read as the reverse complement.
ACCCCTTCGAGACGCTGCTGGTCGTGCGGTTCGAGCGGGACGCGCGGTAACGTCGCCATCGCGTTCGACCGTCGGTCACTCGACGAAGACGGTGCCGTCGGGCTCGACGCGGCCGTCAGTTCCGGTCCGATACCATCGGTCGGCCGGTCGCCTCGTCTCGTCGGCGCCGGGACGGCCGACCGTCACCACGGGGCCGCGGACCAGCAGCTCCCCGTCCTCGGAGTGAGCGAACTCGGTCCCCGCCACCGGACGACCGGCCGCGCCGTCGGCCGAGGCTTCGGGGGTGGCCAGGGCGCCGACTCCGGCGGTCCCGACGGTGCCGTAGAGGTTCCGGACGGGGACGCCGACGCCGGCGAACAGGTACAGCAGGTGGGCGTCCAGCCGGCCGGCGCCGCAGAGCGCGTACTCCAGGCCGGCGAGCCCGAACTCCTCGCGGAGCGGGCCGTAGACCAGACGGTCCGCGGCGGCGTACTTCAGCGGCGTCCCGGAGCCGTCCAGTCGGTCCCGGCCGTACGAGGCAACGCGGCCGGCGACCTTGCGTTTCATCCAGTTCATCGAGCCGATCCGGTCCTGCATATCGCCGTACAGCCGCTGGTAGACCGCCGGCGCCCCGACGAGGACCGACGGCTCGACCGCCGCCAGGTCGTCGACGACCCCCTCGGAGCCAGCGTAGGCGACGGCGCTGCCCGTCGACCAGAGGTAGTACGTCGCAACGCGTTGGTAGACGTGTGCGAGCGGGAGGAGACAGGTCCCGGTCGATCCGGGTGCGAGCGGGAGGTCCTCGGCAAGCGCCGACGCCGCCGCGAGCAGCGCCCGGTGAGTGAGCGCCCGCCCGGTCGGGTCGGACGCCGCGGGGTCGAACACAACCGTCGCCACCTCGTCGCCGTCGGCGCTGCGGCCCGGCAGGTCGCCCGGCCGTGCGGTCGGGAGGTCATCGATGTCGACATGGACGTTCACGCCCGGGTCGGGCACCGCGTCGAGCGCCGACGGGTCGTCGGCCACGAGACCGGATAGTCCGACGGTCTCGGCGGCTCGACGCGTCTGGTCGGGGGCGAACGACGGGTACAGCGGGACGGAGACGAGCCCGGCGAACTGGCAGGCGAGGTCGGCGACCGACCACTCGTAGCTCGACTCCGCCGCGATCCCGACCCTGTCGCCGGGGGTCAGGTCCGTCTCCAGCAGCCCCGCCGCGACACGCCGGGCCCGGTCGGCGAGGTCGTCGAACGTCCGCTCGGCGTAGCCGTCGGCCGTCGGGACCAGCGCGGCGGTCCGGCCGCCGTGGGACGCTTCGAGCGACTCGACCCACGCCGCTACCGAGCCGTCCGGCACATCGAGGTGGCCGCCCTCGGCGACCGGGCCGGCGGGGTCGAGAGCCACGTCGGAGTCGGGCGCGTCCCGCCGGGCGTCCCCGCTCGCTCCCTCGGCCGACTCCGTCGAACGCCGCCGGCGTCGGAGCACACCGGGGCTGTACTCGTAGTCGTCGTCGACCTCCGAGTCGAAGTAGTCGGCGTAGTTCTGGTCCTCGTCGCGGGCCGCGATGTGGGAGTCGAGCCAGTCGCGAAGGAAGGTCAGCACCTCCATGGTGACGTACTCGCCGTTCTCGTGTTTCTCGCGGAACTCGGCGACCCTGGCGGCGAACTCCTCGTGCATCTCGCGGTGGTTATAGAAGCAGTCGGCGCAGTCCATGGCGTAGCCGCAGTCCTGCATGAACTCCTCCTCGTCTCCGAAGTGGTACTCCGTGTACCGTTCGAGTTCCCGCAGGATGTCGCCGATCTCCTCCTCGGAATGGCCCTCGTCCATCGCCGCGTGGAGGTCGTTGAGTAGCCCGAACAGCCGCCTGTGTTGCTCGTCGAACCGGCCGATGTCGGTGCTGTACCGCTCGTCGTCCCAGTCGGCGAACCGCTCGTCCGAGCTCGCTTGCATACCGACCGCTGCGGAACGCGCCCCTGAAAACGCCTGACCCCGTTCCCGTTCGCTGGGAAGGGTGTTCACTCACAACCGCGGGCGGCCCGTACTCCCGCCCGATGAAACCACTCAGCGACGACGGGATCGTCGACGTGCTCTCGCGGAACGGGATCGGCGTGCTCGCCCTGGCCGGTCCCGACGGCGGACCACCGTACCCGCTTCCCGTCGCGTACGGATACGACCCGGCGACCGACACCCTCGCCGTGCAACTCGAAGGCGACGAATCGAGCCGCAAGTACCGCTGTCTGGACCGGACTCCGGCCGTCGGGTTCACCGTCTACGAGGAAGACGAGAGCGAGCGGGTCTGGCGCAGCGTCGTCGTCACCGGCCGGCTGGTCGAGACCGCCTACGACGAAGCCGAGCCCGCCTTCGCCGCGCTGGCGCGGAACACCCAGTCCGCACCCAACCCGGTCCGGTGGAGCGACTCCGCCGATGTGGCACCCTTCGAACTCGCGGTCGACGACTGGAGCGGGCGCGCGTTCGACGTCTGACTGGGCCCGCCCGTTCGACGCCGGAAGATTACCATAGCGCATCAAAGTAGATGAGAAATATTATAGGGCGTCATGGCGTAGCCCGTTCCAATGACGGAGGTAGTCTCCACGACGCCCGGCCTGTATCCGTTGCCGGACTGGGCGAAGGACGAACTGGCGGACCTGAAGGGACGACAGAAGGGCGGACTGGTCACGGGCGACGAGAGCGACGAGGTCAGCGACGCCTACGAGCGAGCGCGCGAGGAGGTTGTCGACCTCCAGACCGACGCCGGCCTCGACCTGGTCGTCGAGGGCCAGCTGCGGTGGGACGACATGCTCACCCACCCGCTGGCCGTCTCCGACGCCGTCGAGACCCGCGGTATCGTCCGCTACTTCGACAACAACAACTTCTACCGCGAGCCGGTCGTGACCGACGACCTGTCGGCCACCGGCGACGTGGCCCGGGAACTCGACGCCGCGGCCGAGCTCACCGACGACGGCCTCGCCGCCGTCCTGCCCGGCCCGTACACGCTGGCGGACCTGGCCACCGACGAGCACTACGGCGACGACGCCGAGTTCCTCTCGGCGGTCGCCGACTTCCTCGCCGCGGAGGCCGAGCAGTTCCCCGAGGTCGAGACGCTGTTCCTGCTGGAGCCCTCCCTCCTCGAATCGCCGCCCGGCGACGGCGCCGACGAGCGCGCCAGCGAGGCCGTCGACGCGGTCGCAACGGCGACCGACGCCGACGTGGTCGCCCACACCTACTGGGAGTCCCACGGCGGCGACGGCGGCATCGACGAGAAGGTCTACGCCCACCTGATGGACGCCGACGTGGACGCGGTCGGCTTCGACTTCGTGGCCAACCACGAGGACAACGCCTACGTCATCAGCGAGTACGGCGCCAAGGACGACATCGCGCTGGGCATCGTCGACGGGCAGAACACGCTCGTCGAGGACAGCGACGAGATCGAAGAGCGCGTCGAGTGGACGCTCGACAACGCACACGGCGTCGACTTCGGGACCGCGTACGCGACGATCAACACCCCGACGTTCTACCTGCCGTCGGGAACGTTCGAGGAGAAACTGGCGGCCCTTGGCGCCGTCGAGCGCACGGAGGTGAAAGCATGACCGAGCGACCCGCCGACAACCGCGAGCAGTTCCGCCCGGCCGACCACGACAACGACCACTTCCTGCTGACCAGCGTCGTCGGCAGCTACAAGAAGCCCAAGTGGCTCGACCGCGCCCGCGAACTCTACGAGGACGACGACTCGGGCTTCGGCGACGAGGAGTGGGAGGAGGCCAAGGACGACGCGGCCCGCCTCATCACGAAAGAGCACGAGCGCGCCGGCCTCGACACGGTCGTCGACGGCGAGATGCGCCGCAACGAGATGGTCGAGTACTTCGCCGAGCGCATCGAGGGCTACGAGTTCAACGGCCGCGTGAAGGTCTGGGGCCACAACTACTTCAACAAGCCGTCGGTCGCCGAGACCGTCGAGTACGGCGAGCAGTGGCTCGTCGACGAGTTCGAGTTCACCGACTCGGTGGCCGACCGCCCGGTCAAGGTGCCCATCACCGGCCCGTACACGCTGGCCAACTGGACGTTCAACGAGGCCTACGAGGACGACGAGGCGCTGGCCTACGACCTCGCGGAGCTGGTCAACGAGGAGATCGAGCAGCTGGTCGACGCCGGCGCCCGCTACATCCAGATCGACGAGCCCGCGCTGGCCACGACGCCCGACGACCACGCCATCGTCGGCGAGGCCCTCGAGCGCATCGTCGCCGACATCCCCGAGGAGGTCCGCATCGGCCTCCACGTCTGCTACGGCGACTACTCGCGGATCTACCCCGAGGTGCTCGACTTCCCGATCGACGAGCTGGACCTGGAACTCACCAACGGCGACTACGAGCAGATCGACGTGTTCGAAGAGCCCGAGTTCACGCTCGACCTGGCGCTGGGCGTCGTCGACAACCACACCGCCGAGGTCGAGTCCGTCGAGGAGATCAAGGCGAACATCAGGCAGGGACTCAAGGTCGTCCCGCCGGAACAGCTCACGATCTCCCCGGACTGCGGGCTGAAGCTGCTCCCCCGCGAGAAGGCCTACGAGAAGATGGAGAACATGGTCCAGGCCGCCCGCGAGGTCGAGGCGGAACTCGACGCCGGCGAGATCGACGTGCCCGCCGCGGGCGGACGGGCGTCGGCCGACGACTGATAGCGACCGACGACCGACCGCGGTCCCGATCTTCTTCGGCCCGCTGTCGAACCTCGATCCGTTGCGGGCGAATCGTATGCACGTGTGGGGAACACGCGAGAACTGCGTCAACGCACCCCATACTAGGTCCCTAGAGTCCCTCGAAGGAATAGGGCGGAAAGCGTTTTGAAGGGGCCACCCGAGAGATCGGTTAAGTGAAAGACACGATGACCACGAACACCAGCGACCAGCGGATCGAACTCTACCTCCGGGGAGACACGTACGGCAGCTACGACCGTCAGGGGCGGCTCCTCGAACGGGTCGAGGACCTGGAATCGGAGGGCGTCGTCGCCGACACCGAGGTCGACGCCTCCTGGCAGCGCATCCGGACGCCCGAGCAGGACAGCCGCGACGAGGCGCTGGCCACCTACGAGGAGTTCGGCGAGTGGGCCGCCGAGAACGGCTACCGGCTCGAACCCGCCTTCGAGCGCCGCCAGCGCTCGTACATCGGGAGCGACGCGGTCCACGACGTGGTCGTCTTCCCGATGGCGTCGCTGGCGGTCTACGAGGGGAGCGACCTCCAGGCCGTGTTCCCCTGCGCCGACGAGAGCGGCGAGATCCACTTCACCGTGGGGGACTGCCTGGCTGCCTTCGAGTCCGGCGAGACGGACTGGTTCGAGCAGTTCGCGCCGGTGTCGGTGGACCGGGCGAGCCCGCGGCTGACGGTCAACGCGGACTGAGCGGCGAAAAACAGGGGACAGCGGTTTTTCAGCCCCGCAGCGCTTCGACGGGACGTTCGTTGGCGGCCTTCCACGCCGGGTAGAGCCCGCTGACCAGGCTGGTGCCGACGCCGAAGGCGAAGGCGAGCCCGATGTAGAGGAAGTTACCCGGGCGGAAGGCCAGCATCGCGTCGCCGACGACGAAGTGGTTGAGAACCAGGCCGGCGACGATAGAGAAGCCCGCGCCGACGAGGCCGCCGACGATCCCCAGCAGGACCGCCTCCGAGAGCATGATCTTCAGCACGTCGAGCTTCTGGAAGCCGACGGCCCGGAGCACGCCGATCTCCTGGCGGCGCTCGACGGTGCTCATCAGCATCACGTTGAGTATACTCACGCCCGCGACGAGCAGGGAGATGGAGCCGATGCCGATGAGGAAGAGGTTCAGCGCCTGGAACGTCTGGCCGATCTGGTCGGCGACCCCGGAGTAGTCCCGGACGGTGACGCGCTCGCGGCGGTCGTTCAGCTGGGCGCGGATCGCCATCGCGGTGGCGTTGGCGGCCGTGCTGTCGGTCTCGGTGACGGTGATGGTGTCGTAGCCGCGCGTGTCGAAGCTCCGGGTCGGGAGCACGATCTGGTCGCTCGGGTCGGTGAAGCCGAAGCCCTGGCCCGGCGAGAGCACCGCGACGACCCTGACCGTCGAGCCGTTGACGGCGATCGTGTCCCCGGGGCCCAGGTCGCGCTGGTCGGCGAGGTTCGGTCCGATCAGTGCACCGCTCCGGTAGGGTTCGGGGATCGACCCGTCGCGGGCCTCGAACAGCTTGCCCGGCTGGTCGATCCCCATGACCGCCCTGGTCTCGGACGCCTCCCTGCCGTACGAGACCCTGGTGAACCGCTGGAGCGCGGGCGCGACGGTCGCGTCCGGGCTGGCGACCGACTCGATCTGGCGCAGGTCCCGCTCGGTGAGCGCGTCGGGCGCACCCGCGGAGTCCCCCGGCACGACCATCACCTGGTTGCCGATGTCGCCGAGGTTCTGGGTGAGCTGGTACCGCAGCGTCAGCCCGAACATCCCCAGCGAGGCGATGGCGATGACGCCGATGACGATGCCCAGCGCCGCCAGCACCGACCTGACCTTCGTCCGGCCGATGTTGCGCCGGGCCATCAGCAGCGCCGGGAACCGCCGGCGCAGCCACCCCATCACGGCCGATCACCGCCCGTGGCTTCGTCGTCCAGCGAGCCGACCGCCCCGGGCGCGCCGGTGTCCGGGTCGGGGTCGGCCCCTCCGCCCGGTCCGGGACCGGGCTCGCCGCGGCCGCCGTCGGTCGGCGCGTCCTCGCCCATGAGCCCGTCGACGAGCTGGACCGTCCGGTCGACGTAGTCGTTGACGAGCTCGTCGTGGGTGACGGCGATGACGGCCACGTCGCGCTCGGTGATGTCGACGAACTCCTCGAGGATCTGTCGGCCGGTGTCCCGGTCGAGGTTCCCGGTCGGCTCGTCGGCCAGCAACAGCCTGGGTTCGTTGATGAGCGACCGGGCGATGGCGACCCGCTGTTTCTGCCCGCCGGAGAGTTCGTCGGGCTTGTGGTCGAGGCGGTCGCCCAGCCCCATCCGTTCGAGCAGGTCCACGGACCGCTCCTCCACGGACGGGTCGTGGTCGAAGAGGGCGGGCACCTCGACGTTCTCCTTCGCGGTCAGCGTCGGGATGAGGTAGAAGTTCTGGAAGACGAACCCGATGGTGCGCTTGCGGGCGGCCGTCTGCTCGCGGTCCGAGAGGCCGGTCACGTCCTCGCCGTCGAGCAGGACCTCGCCCTCGCTGGGGTCGTCGAGCAGGCCGAGCAGGTTGAGCAGCGTGGTCTTGCCGCTGCCGCTGGGGCCCATGATGGAGACGAACTCGCCGGGTTCGACGGCGAAGTCGATCCCCTTCAGCGCCTCCAGGGTCTCCCCGCCGGTCCGGTAGCGCTTGACGACGCCCCGGGTCTCAATCACCGCCACGGCTCGCCCTCCAGGCGCGGACCATCACCGCGAGGACGACGACCACGACGACGGCGCCGACCGCCAGCGGGAGGAGGAAGCCGCCGCCGCCACCGGAGCTCCGGTCCGGGTCGGGCCCGGCAGCGAGCGCGCGGCTGGCGCCGGCGGCGTCGACCTCGACGGTCCGGGTGTGGCGCTGCCCGTCGACGAGGTACTCGACCCGCAGCGGGACCGTCGAGACGTTGCCCCGCGTGGTCGCGTACACGTCGAACGAGACGAAGTCGCTCGCGGGGACGGTGCCGACGAAGTACTCGCGGTTGGGCGCGGTGGGGGTCACCCGGTCGGTGTCGACGACGCTGACGAGGACGCTCTCGGCGTCGGTCGTCCCGAGGTTGCTCGCGCTCCCGGAGATGCGGAGCCGCCCGCCGTCCGGCACGACCTCGAGTCCGGTCAGGCCGATGGTGCCGGGCGTCTGGGTCAGCGCGGTCGACGCCGCGGCCTCGCCGCGCTGGCGGGCCACGTCGTAGGTGGCGACCACGTCGACTGCCGCGCGGTCACCCGAGAGGGTCGCGTTCAGCCGTACCGTCCGGGACTCGCCGGCGGCGACGCGGTCGACCAGCGCCTGCCCGACCGAGGCGTTCGGCGAGGTGGCACGCACGCTGACGTTCGAGATGGGCGCGTTACCCCGGTTGAGCACCGACACCGTCACGGCCTGTGCGTTGCCCCCCTGCCGGGTGCTGAGGTCCAGCGCGACGCTGTCCCGGAGCGGGTCCGTCTGCAGCGATACCGTCTCGTTGACGGTGCGGGTCGTCCCGCCGGGCGTCGAGTACGAGAGCGTCGCGGTCACCTCGTGGTCGCCGGCCGACGACGGCCGGAAGTCGAAGGCGGCCGTCGCCGACTCGCCGTCGGCGATGCGGGTGAACACCGAGCGGTCGTTGCGGACGGTCACGCCGTCGCCGGCGACCGTCAGCTCGGCGTTGGTCACCGCGGCGCCGAGGCCGTTGGCGACGGTGACGGTGCCGTCGGACTCCAGCCCGGCGATCGACGTGTTCGCGTCGATGTCGAGCTGTGGCCGCTCGCGCTCGGTGCGGACCGTCACGGTGTCGGTGACCGTGTCGGTCACGCCGCCCGCGGTCGTGTAGGTCAGCGTCGCCGTCAGCCGGTGGCGACCGGGGTCGTCCGCGCGGTAGTCGAACTCGACGGTGCGGGAGTCGTTGCTCCCGACGGTCGCGAGCACCTCCCGGCGGTTGGTGACGGTCACCGCCTCGCCGCCGACGGTGAGCTCGACGCTCTCGATGGGGGCCGACAGGCTGTTGGCGACCGTGACCGACCCGTCCGTCCGGACGCCCGCGACGGAGTCGTTGGCGTCGATGTCGAGCTGCGGGTAGCGCTCCTCGACGGTGATCGACACCGGGTAGCTCAGCCGCGTCAGCCGGTCGTTCTCGGTGCCGCGGCCGGAGACGTTGACCTGCAGGTCGTAGGTGCCCGGTTCGTCGAACGACACCGACAGCGGGACGGTCCGCTCGGCACCGGCGGGGACCGTCCCGATGTTCTTCACGTCGGCGTACTGCTTCGGGTGGGGACCGTCGTCGGCCTTGATGACCCGGACGCGGTCGACGAAGTAGCCCGCCGAGCTGCTCTCGAAGTTCTCGATGGTCGGTTCGATCGTGATCTCGTCGCCGGGGACCGGTTCCGCTGGCGTCACGTCGACCGACGAGACGGCCACGTTGACGCTGGTTGCGGCCGCGACGGCCGGGAGCGATGCGACTGCGATCAGGACCGCGAGTGCTACCGTCTTGCTGCGATTCATTGGTCGGGGGAGCTGTGGTTCGTGACTGTCGACTCGATGCGGGGACGCGGCGAGCGGAGGCGCGGGGTGCGGGGGCGTCGGACCATCACAGGACCTCGACGGCGACCAAGAGCGTCCGTAGCGAGATCAGTACCGCGACCAGGACCGGACCGGCGACGGTCAGCGCCGCCCCCCGGATGCTCAGGTCGCGGGCGTGTTTCAGCGCGAACGTCCAGAGGAACGCGCTCCAGAGCGTGAAGACGATGCCGAGCGCGGCCGACAGCGCCACCAGCGGCCCGGTCTGCAGCGCCTGGTTGAACTGCTGCATCGACTCCTGGGTGAGCTCTGCCGGCACGTCGATCCCGCGGACGTTGAACCGGTAGTAGTTGATCCCGGCCGAGGCGACCGAGCCCAGGACGCTGGGGACGAACCCCCAGCCGACGAGCGAGAGCGTCGTCGAGAACTCGCCGTCACCGTCGAACACGACGGAGATGGCGTGGAACAGGCCCGCGTACAGCAGCCAGGCCACGAACGGCCCGGCGACGACGAAGATGTACGTGAACGCCTGGATCGCGGTGACGAGCCCGCCGGCCGCCCCGGCTCCCTCGAACAGCTGGGACATGAACCGGGACTGCAACACCGCGGCGACCGCGTCGACTGCCACGACCGCGAGTATCACCACGAGCGGTCCCTTCAGCGACGGGTCCGACTCCTGCCGGTCGAAGAACCCGTCGGGATCGGTCAGTAGCGCCGATATGGAGGGCATCTCGCCCGGGTGTCCGTAGAGCGGTAACTTAAAAACTTTGTTATGGGTAACACGTCCACAGGTGGACAGGTTCGGGCGGCGGGCGAGACGCGGCTTCCGGGGGCGTCTCGGGGCGGCGAACGGGGAAGGCGCCGACCCGCGAGCGAGCGCGACGGCCGGGACTACGGGCCGTCACCGCGGGAGTTCGGCCAGCAGTCGGTCGAACTGCTGGCGGTACTGGAACTCCGCGCGGGCCCGGCCGAGGTCGTCCTCGGCGAAGGCGTCGTCGAAGCCGGTCATCCGCCACAGCAGCGTCGACAGCTGGTAGACCGGCTTGCACTGCTCGTAGGTCTCGCCGGGGTCGAACTCGGCGTGGGTGCGGTAGCCCTCGTAGAGCTGTTCGCGCAGGCGGTCGCACACCTGCGGGTCGTCGAACGTCGAGTCGATGTAGAGGAACTCCGACTGGGCGAGCTGGTAGTCGCGGTGGGCCGCCAGCGTGTCCTGCCAGTCCAGTACCGCGGTGACCGGGTCCGGTTCGTCGAGGATGCAGAGCAGGTTCGTCGGCTGCATGTCGTCGTGGACGAGCCGGGGCATCCCGTCCTCGGGCACCAGCGAGAGGGTGTCCTCGAAGGCGCCGCGCGCCCGCGACTGCATCCCTTCGAAGGGCGTCCCGGCGAGGCGGTCGATGTGCGACCGGGTGAGGTCGGCGAAGTACTCCCGCCAGTTGCCCCGCCAGTTGCGGATCGTGATCCGGTCGTCGTGGAGCATCAGCCGGCCGAACGCCTCGAAGGCGATCTCCGAGTGCAGGTCGCCCATGATCGTCCCGACCTGCTCGATGACCCGCTCCCAGTGGCTCTGGTCCATCGCCCCGTACTGGTCGGCGAGGTTGTCCCCGCGGACCCGTTCGGTGACGAAGTAGGGCGGCACGTTGCGCTCGGGGTCCTGCTTGAAGACGAGGATGCGGGGGATCGGAATGTCGGTCCGGTCGGCGACGTACTCGTGGAGCTTCGGCTCGACCGCGAACCGGTCGTCGTTGGGCGGCTCGAACTTGACGACGACCTCGTACTCGTTGCCGTCGTAGACGAGGGTGACCATGTACACGTCCGCCCGCGTCCCGCCCGTGGCCGCTTCGTAGGTGAACTCCTCGTAGTCCGGCCCGGACTCGTCGAGGACGGCTTCGATGTCGGCGGCCGATGTCGTCTGCACGCCACCCTATTGATCAGGGGGTGAGAAAAATCTATCACCTGCGGCGCCGCCGCTCACCCGCGATCTGTCGACCGAGTAACCCGTCGGGGCGGCGCTCGATCCAGTTCGGCTCCCGCCGGTCACCCCTCGGCCGACTCGTCCAGATACGCCCGGAGACACTCGCGGTGGACCCACCGCTCGGTCATCACGCCGGGGCTCCCCGGGTCGGCCGCCCGCAGGACCGCGTACTCCTCGCTCTCGGGCGGAACCACGCCCACCTCGATCGGGATCGACTCGCCGCAGACCGAACAGTCCTCGTCGGCGTCCGGCGGCGTCGCGAGCGCGTCCTCGACGATATCGTCCACGTCCGAACGCTGTGGTCGGCCCGTCAAAAAGCTACGCCGGGGGTTCGCTTCGCCGAAAGGCGCGCCGGGCGACAGTCGCGACTCGCGGGCGGGAACGTGCGAACCAAACGTGACTCGCGAGTGCGAAGCGAAGTCGACCGGAACCCGGTCGACGTGCGCAGCGACGGCCGAGAAGCGGGGAACCGGGTCGGGAGAACCGGTTCAGTGGTCTTCGTCTTCGTAGACCCAGGGCTCGTCCGAGCGGTCGTACTCGACGAGCTCGTCCTCGTCGAAGAACAGCTCGATCTCGCGTTCGTTGGCGCCCTCGTCCTCGTGGTCCGAACCGTGGATGATGTTCTGCCCGAGGTCGAGGCCGTAGTCGCCCCGGATGGTGCCGGGGGCGGCCTCGGCGGGGTCGGTCGCGCCCATCATCTGGCGGACCTGGCGGGTCGCGTCGGCGCCCTCCCAGACCATCGCCATCACCGGACCGCTGGTGATGAATTCGACGAGGTCGTCGAAGAACGGCTTGTCCTCGTGCTCGCCGTAGTGCTGCTCGGCGAGCTCGCGGTCGATCCGCATGAACTTCGCGCCGACGAGCTTCAGCCCGCGCTCCTCGAGGCGGGTGATGATCTCGCCGGTGAGCCCGCGCTGGACGGCGTCGGGCTTGGCCATCACGAACGTCCGCTCGTCGTGGTGGCTCATCGTGCCTCGGCCTCCTCCTCGTCGGTGTCGCCCTCGTCGGACCCCTCGTCCGCGTCGGCCTCGTCAGCCTCGGCGTCCTCGTCGGCGTCGGCCTCCTCGGGGTCGGAGGCGCCGGCCTCGACGGCCTCGTCGGGCTCGACATCCTCGAGGTCCTCGTCGGTGTCACCCGGGGCGTCGACGTCCTGGCCCTGGTCCTCGATGTCGGTCGGGCGCTCGTCGGCGGCCGACTCGGACGCCTCGTCTTCGTCGGGCTCGGCGGCTTCCTCCTCCTCGCCGGCCCACTCGAGGTCGCGGGACTCGCGACCGAGGTTGGCGTTCTTCTCGCACTTCGAGGAGCAGTAGTGGATGGTCGAGCCGTTGGTGCGGACGAACATGGTGCCCGTCCCGGGCTCGATGTCGGTGCCGCAGTAGTCGCATTCGCGCGTTCGTGGCATTATTGGCCCCCGATCTGGTCGGCCTCGCGCGCGGTCTCGCGGAGCTGGAGCACGTCGCCCTCCCGGACCGGCCCGAGGACGTTTCGCGTGATGATGCGGCCCTGGTTCTCGCCGCCGCGGATCCGGCACTTGACCTGCATGGCCTCGCCGTGCATCCCCGTGCGGCCCACGACTTCGATGACTTCGGCGGCCGTGGAACCGCCGTCTCCGTCGGATTCTTCAGCAGACATACCGGGTCACCTACCGGAGTTCCTCGACCTTGCCGGCGATGTCGTCGACGTCACTCCCCGCGTCGCCCGCGTCGACGATGGCTGCCGCGGCGCTGCCGACTTCGAGGCCGGCCGCGTGGCCGACGTCGTCCTGCGTGCCGATGAAGACGAACGGGATGTCTTTCTCGTCGGCCAGCTCCGGGAGGTGCATGACGATCTCCTCGGGCTGGACGTCCTCGGCGACGAAGACGAGCTCGGCGTTGCCGCGCTCGACGGTCTTGGTCGTCTCGTTGGTTCCCTTCTTCACGGTGCCTGTGTCTCGTGCGACCTCGAGGGCCTCGAGGGCGTCGTCCTCGAGGTCCGCGGGCACGTCGAAATCTACGTATACTGGCATTTGTGGATCACCTCCCGCGCGTGGGCTCGCGCTCCCCCGCCGGTCCGGGCCAGGCCCGGGCGCCGCGAGAAAATCGCGGCGGAATATCCTGAGAGGCTAGGAGCATCATCAACCCCGCGCGGGCTGTACACCCATCTGGCAGAGGAGTACTAAAAGCACTTTCGAAGCTGCAACGGCGTGCGAGCAGTCTGCACACGTCACGCCCGCTCGCGCCCACCTCCCCGAAGCCCGGGGCGTCGCCGTTCACCCGCGTCCGTCCGGTCCGTCCACCCCCGGCCCGTCGGCGTCGCGGTCCGGGGCCAGCGAGCGCAGCGTCCGCTCGGCCCCCTCGACCAGCTCCGCGACGACGGCGGCGGCCGGCGCCACCGCGTCGACCCCGCCGACGCTCTGGCCGGCGTAGTGTGGCAGCTCCTCGACACTCCCGTCGACCCCCGACAGCGGCGGCAGGTCGACGTAGCGTTCGAGCGGGTCGCCGTCGAGGTCGGCGACCACGTCGTCGGCGTCATCCCGCTCGGCCACCGGCGGTCGGCCGGCCGCGATCCACCGCTCGGTGGCCGGCGAGGCGAGCGTCCGGTGGGGCTGGCCGGGCCAGCCCTTCGGGAACGGCGTTCCCCGGACCGTCTCCGTCGCCTCGCCGGCGACGAGGCGCTCGCGGTAGCGCTCGTGGGCGTCGGCCTCCTCGGTGGCGACGAAGCGGGTCCCGAGCCAGGCGCCGTCCGCCCCCAGCGCGAGGACCGCCGCGAGCCCGCGCCCGTCCGCGACGCCGCCGGCCGCGACCACCGGCACGTCCTCGGGCGTCGCGTCGGCCACGCGGGGCACCAGCGCCGTCGTCGCCACGTCGCTCTGGACGTGGCCGCCGGCCTCCCAGCCCTGCGCGACGACCGCGTCGACGCCCGCCGCGACCGCCGCGCGCGCCTCGTCGGCGCTCCCCACCGTCGCAAGCACGTCGGCGCCGGCGTCGTGGACCCGGTCGACGTACGACGCCGGGTCGCCGAACGAGAACGAGACGAGGGGCGCGCCGGCGTCGAGACACGCCGTCAGGTGCTCGCCGGTGGGCCGCTCGCGGGCGTCGTCGTCGAGGACGAGGTTCACCGCGAACGGCGCGTCGGTCCGGTCGCGGATGGCGGCGACCGCGGCGCGCGTCTCCGCGAGGTCGCGCCAGGTCACCGCGAGCGTCCCGAGCCCGCCGGCCGCGGAGACCGCCGCCGCCAGTTCGGGCGTCGAGACGCTCCCGACCGGCGCCTGGACGACGGGGTGGTCGATCCCGAACGCGTCACAGAGCGACGTGTGGAGGGACACGCCAGACTCTGCGCGGCGACCGCCCTTCAATCCGATCGGCGGGCATTTGTCGCTCGGCGGCGGACGGGGACCCATGACCGTCGGCCGCGTCGCCGAGGCCCTGCGCGCGGAGGCCAGCGCCACCAACGAGCGGCGGCTGCTCGTCCTCTCGGGGGAGGGGGACGCCACCCGCGAAGCCGCCGAGCGGGCGCTCGACGCGGTCGACATCGACTCGCGGGACGTGACCTACCTCGGCGACGCCGAGGGGACGCCCTGGGAGCGGGTCCCGCCGGCCCGCGCGGGCGACCTGCTCGGGACGACCCACGGCGCGCTCGTGGTGGACTGCCACGAGGCGTGTCGCCCGAACGCCCTCGGTCGCGCCGTCGGGGCCGTCGATGGCGGCGGCCTGCTCGTCCTCTGTGTCCCGCCGCTCGACGCGTGGCCCGGCCGACGCGACGCCTTCGACGAGACGCTGGCCGTCCCGCCGTTCGACGTGTCCGAGGTGGCCGGCAACTTCCGGCGCCGGCTGGTCGAGTTGCTCCGCGCCCATCCCGGGGTCGGCGTCGTCGACGTGGGCGACGGGGCGGGCGACCCGACCGTCGAGCGCGACGGGCTGACCGACCCCGCGCCGCGCCGTCCGGCCGACCCGCCGGCGGTCCCCGACGACCCCGCGTTCCCGGCCGCCGTCTACGAGCGGTGCCGGACCGACGACCAGGTGACCGCGGTGGAGACGCTGGAGGGGCTGGCGGAGCCCGGCAACGCCGTCGTCGTCGAGGCCGACCGCGGCCGCGGGAAGTCGAGCGCCGCCGGCCTCGCCGCGGGTGCGCTCGCGCTCGACGGGCGGGACGTGCTCGTCACCGCGCCGCAGTATCGAAGTGCAGCGGAAGTCTTCGCCCGCGCCCGCGAGGTACTCGCCGACGCCGGCGCGCTCGCCGGCGACCCCGACGAGTCCGACCCGAAACTGCTGGAATCAGACGGCAGCGCGGATACCGACGGTCCGGCCGGCCGCGTCCGCTTCGCGAAACCGACCGACGCGGCCGAGTTGCCCGGGGAACCCGACGCGGTCGTCGTCGACGAGGCCGCGGCGCTGCCCGTGGGGCTGCTCGAACGGTTCCTCGACGCGCCCGCGGCGGCGTTCACCACGACGGTCCACGGCTACGAGGGCGCCGGCCGGGGGTTCTCCGTCCGCTTCCGCGACCGCCTGGCCGACAGCGACTTCGCGGTGACGGACGCGTCGATGACCGACCCGATCCGCTACGCCGCCGGCGACCCCGTGGAGGTGTGGGCCTTCCGCGCGCTCCTGCTCGACGCTAGCCCCGCCGTCGACCCGCTCGTCGAGGACGCCGGCGTCGGGGCGAACGAGGGCGAGAGCGCCGACTCGATCGACTACCGCGCGTTCGACGCCGCCGACCTGCTGGCCGACGAACACCTGCTCCGGGAGGTCTTCGGGCTGCTCGTCGCCGCCCACTACCGCACGGAGCCGTCGGATCTGGCCCGCCTGCTCGACGCGCCGAACGTGACCGTCCGCGCGCTCACCCACGGGGGCCACGTCGTCTCGGTCGCGCTGCTGGCCCGCGAGGGGAACCTCCCCGCAGACCTGCGTGCGCACATGTACGAGGGCGGCCGTGTCCGCGGGAACATGATCCCGGACGTGCTGACGAGCCAGCTGCGAGACGAGGACGCGGGCGTGCCGGAGGGGCTGCGCGTCCTCCGGATCGCGACCCACCACGCCGTCCGCTCGCGCGGCCTCGGCTCGCGCTTGCTCGCCGAGATACGGGGTGAGTTCGCCGACGACGTGGACTGGCTGGGCACCGGCTACGGCGCGACGCCGGAACTCCTGCAGTTCTGGCGGGCGAACGGCTACGCGACCGTCCACCTCTCGACGACACGCAACGACGCCAGCGGCGAGTACTCGGCGGTGATGCTCGACCCCACGAGCGACGCCGGCCGGGAGCTGGCCGACCGCCACTCCCGGTGGTTCGTCGACCGCGTCGGGGCGATGCTGTCGGACCCGCTGGACGACATGGATCCCGACGTGGTGCGGGCGGCGCTGCGCAGTGCGGACGCGACGCCCGAACTCGACCTCTCGGAGTGGGAGTGGCGGCTGCTCGCCGGAACGGTCGGCGGCGCCGGCATCTTCGACACCTCGCCGCGGCCGCTCCGGCGGCTGACCGTCCGGTACCTGACCGAGGCCGACTCCTCCGGCGACGGCGGCGAGGACGACGACCCGAGCGGGACGCTACTCGACCCCCGCCAGGAGCGTCTGCTGGTGCGGAAGGCGTTGCAGGGACATTCGTGGGGCGCGGTGGCCGACGAGTTGGGCTTTCACTCCCACGGGCAGTGCATGCGGGCGCTCGGGGAGGCGACCCGACCGCTACTTTCACACTTGGGCGGCCCGAAGGTCGCGGCGGAACTGGAGCGATTCGAGTGACATCCTCGCCCGCCCTAGAGGACGGGGCTTCCTACAAGGGCAGCCTCATCGTCGGAGGTTTCAGAACTGAAGTCCGCGAGCGTCGTCTGTCGGGATTGCTGACTCTGCTCGCAGTGTCCTGTGGCGCTGTCACGGGCGCTCCCATCCCGAAGTGAGTCATCGGTGTGCGGTTTCAATGCGCACCTCTCTCCCCACGGGTTGACGCGATTTGCGATGTTCACACTCGCGTTAATGTCTGCTTGGTACTCCGTCACCCAACAGTCGGTGTTCGTACAGCGGAACTGCGCCTGCGAACTACGCGAACCGATGTGTCCGCAGGCGTGGCACGTTTGGCTGGTGTAGGCGGGATCCACGAACTGAACAGGTATCCCTGCGTCGAGGGCTTTATCCTCGATTCGAGATGTGAGCCGTGCGAACGCCCACGGGTGGAGACGCCGATTCATCCACTTACCATAGTCCAGTTGCTCGCGAATGTACGACAGGTCTTCAAGCGCGATAACAGGGTTTTCGAATTGCTGTGCGTATTCCACAGCCTGCCGAGACGCCTTCTCGATAATATCCGTCAAGGCGTTCTGATAGTAGTCAAAACGTTCGTCGATCCGCCAGTCGGCATCACGTTCTTGCAGACGACGGAGGGTCGTGAACATTTCTTTGCGGAGCTGTCGTGCCCGCCCGCCATCGAACAGCATGGGTTGGGTTGGAGTACCGTCTTGACAGGCACAGCCCGTCAAGAGTTTGGATTCACCGATATCGAACCCGACTACTGTTGGGTTGTCTGGTTCGTCTGGATCTGCGATCTTGTACTCGACGGTTACATGCAACACCCAGGTAGTGCGGTGTTCTTGCAATCGAAACTCACCGACCGATACGTCGCCGTCGAACAGGTCATGCCACAACTCGCGTTGGGCTGGATTGATGCGGAGCGGAATCCAGAAGGCGTTGCCACGCCCTGCTTGTGGAACACGCCAGCAGAACTCGTGCTCGCGGTCTTCGGAGTGGTCGAGACACCACCCACGATTGGTGAATCGAACAGGGTGGTCGTTGTCCACTTCCGACGCGTTGTACGTCTCGCGGAGTTGTGGAACGTAGGACTTGAGCGCGTCCTTGGCGTAGGACGTGAGCGTGTACGGCGTCACGACATCGTTGACCGCTGTTTGCGTTTCTGCACCGCTCTCGAATGCGTCTTCGAGGGCACGGCGATACGTTGCCACTGTGCGCTGAAGCCGTCGCTCCTTGTGTGCCGTGGGTGGCGCGAGCGTGGCTTCGAGCGTTTTCGTGGCGGTCGCGCTCACACACAACTATTAGGATTGGTAATAGTTAAAAGCAACCAATTACTAAACATCTACGATTACAAACCTGAGCATCGAAGTGAACGAAGACGAGTACGAACGATTGAGCGACGTGAAAGACGCACACGGTCTGACGTGGCGCGGGCTCGTTCTACAAGGAACAAAAGCGTTGGACACCGATGGCCCACTGTCGGAATGACTGCACAGATTTTCGAGCGCATACACCCCCAGCCTAAAGGGCAGAGCTTGCTTATATCTAGAGGATGCAACTCCCCGCGCTGGAAGCCCTCCCCGTCGACCTGTTCGTGATCGTCGCGTTCGTCCTCCTGGTCGGCGGCGTCGTCGGCAGCGTCACCCCGCTGGTCCCGGGGGGGATCCTCTCGCTCGCCGGCGTCGTCGTCTACTGGTGGGGCAGCGGCTTCGCCGAACCGAACGTCTTCGTCCTCTCGGGGCTGCTGTTCGTCGCCCTGATCGCGATCGCGACCGACTGGCTCGCCGGCGCCGTCTCGGCGAAGGCCGGCGGCGCCTCGACCCGGACGACCGTCGTCGCCACCCTCGTCGGCCTCGTCGGCCTCGTGTGGGGCCCGATCGGGTTCCTCCTCGGGACCGCCGGCACCGTGTTCCTCATGGAACTGGCCGACGGGGGCGAACTCGAGGAGAGCGCCCACGCCGCCGGCGTGACCCTGCTGGGGATGCTCACCTCCAGCGTCCTCCAGGTGCTACTGACCGCCGGCGTCCTCGTCGCGATGGTCGGCGTCCTCCTGCTCTGAATCGGCGGTCTTCTACTCCGAGATGTCGAGCGTCCGCACCCGGGCCAGTCGGGTGAGCGGAGTCGGAACCCGGAGTGTCAGAACTGGTAGCGGCGGTCGTCGGGGTCGCCGGACTGGGGGAACTGGTCGGCGCCGGTCATCTCGTCGAAGGTCATGCCCGAGAGGTACTCGTCGTAGGTCACGTCGTACTCGGTGCGGAGGTGGAAGTCGAGGTTGCCGGTCTCGACGGCGCTCCGGAACAGCATGTGGATCCCACGGCGGACGAGTTCGTCGGGGTCGTCGGTGTCCAGCGCGGCCAGCAGCATCGCGAGCTCGTTGCGCGTCTCGCGGTCGGTCTCGACGGACAGCCGCTCGTCGAGGTCGCTGTACTCGCGCTGCACGTCGTCCTGCAGGTCGTCGAGGCTCATACCACTTCTCAGGCGGGGCCTCGCAAACACCTTACGTTCTACGGGGGCGGCCGACCGGGACACACCGGCGGGGACGGACCGCGAGGTCAGGGGTACACTTCGACGGCGTCGGGGCGGACGACGAACGTGCGGTCCCAGAGGCCGACGACGAGGACGAACTCCCCGGACCCCTCGTTCGCCCGGTTGTGGGCGGTCAGGTTGTCGAGCGCGCCGGCGTCGATCTGGTCGTACAGCTGCGGGTCGGGCCCGTCGAGGTCGACGTGGGCGCGTCTTGCGGCCCTGAGGAGCGCGTCGGTCGCCTCCTCGTCGTCGCCGACGGCGGTGCGCGCGATGGGGGTATCTTCCGGGATCCGGCTCGTGGCTGTCATACCGGATACGCCGGGCGCCACCCTCCTAAACCGGGGTCGTCGCTAGCTCGATTTCAGCCGATTTCACGCAGTTTCACTCCGGCGGGAGAGCTCGTGTGTCCGGAAAAATGGCGGTCCCGTGTCGGGAACGCCGTGGACGAACGCGGCCGCGGTTCGCGCTCCCGGTGCGGCGTCGGCCGGGTCAGCGTTCGACGACCCGCGCGGGCACGCCGTCGGCGGGCTGGGTCGTCATCTGCGGGTCGAGTTCGAGGTCGGCGAGCGGGTCGAGCCGGTAGCGCCGCCCGATCGTCGCGAGCGCGAGTCGGGCTTCCAGCATCGCGAAGCGCCGGCCGATACAGTCCCGGGGGCCCGCGCCGAACGGGACGAACGCGTAGCCCTTCGACTGCGGGTCCGCGTCCCGCCAGCGCGACGGCCGGAACGCCCCGGGGTCGTCGTAGAAGCGCTCGTCGCGGTGTATCGAGACGACCGAGAGGTGGGTCGTCGTCCCCTCGGGGAGCCGGTAGCCGTCGACGGACACGTCCCTGGCGGTCACCCGCGGGATCGTGTGGACCGGCGGGTAGAGCCGCAGCGCCTCCAGGAAGACCCGCTCGGTCACGTCGAGGTCCCGCAGGTCGTCGAACGAGGGGCGGTCGGCGCCGGGGCCCGTGCCGAGCACGTCGTCGAGTTCGGCGTGGAACCGCTCGCGGACCTCGGGGTGGGTGCCGAGCAGGTGGAGGGCGTAGGTCATCGCCAGCGCGGTCGTGTCGTGGCCGGCGAAGATGAAGCCGGCCACCTGGTCGGCGATCTCCGCGTCGGAGAGGTCGGCGTCGCCGCGGTCCCGCAGCGCGACGAGCGTCGAGAGCAGGTCCTCGCCGACGGACTCGTCGTCGGCCGCGACCGCCGCCTCCCGCTCCGCGAGCAGCCGCCGCGCCTCGGCGTCGAGCGTCTCCCGGGCGCGGGCGAACCGGCGGCGGGCCGGCGTCGGCACCCACTCCGGCAGCGCCCACGAGGTGGGCTTGAACCAGAGGTTCAGGTCCGAGGCGGCCCGCCGGAGTTCCTCGTCGCCGTCGAGGTCCAGCCGGCGGGCGAACAGCGTCGCGAAGAGGTTCTCCAGCGCGAGCGCCCGCAGTTCGTCGTGCAGCGAGACGCGGTCGCCGTCGGCCCAGCGGTCGACCCGGCGCTCGGTCAGCGCGGCCATCTCCTCGGCGTAGCCGCGGACCTTCCCCGGGTAGAAGAACTCCCGGACGGCGTCGTGCTGGCGCTCCCACTGGTCGCCCTCGACCGACAGGAGGTTCTGCCCGAACGCGACCGTGAACACGTCGCCCTTGGTGAAGGCGTCGCGGTCGCTCACCAGGGCGCGCTCGACGTGGTCGGGGTGGGCCAGCACGCAGAGGTCGCCCTCGCCGAGGACGCGTGCCAGCAGGCAGTCGCCGGCGCGGTCGGTCGCCCAGTCGACGAATTCGAACGGGTCGCGGGCGTAGCGGTGCGTGTGCCCGACGACGGGCAACCCCGGCGGCGACGGCGGCGTGTCGCCGGCCGACCCGACCGACCCGGTCGACTCGGCTGTCCCGGCCGACTCGGCCGTCCCCTCCCCCCGGTCCCCACGGGCGTCGCTCATACCTGCGGGTGGCGAGCCCCCGGGAGGAAAACCTGTCGCAGGGCCGTCGGCCGGGCCGCCGCGCTCGCGGTTGGGGCTTCCGCGAGGCGACGTTTTATCCCCGGCGTCGCCATGGATGACCCATGGACGTTCTCATCATCGGCGGCACCGGGCTGATAAGCACCGGCATCGCACGCCAGGCGGTCGACGCCGGCCACGACGTGACCGCGTTCCACCGCGGCGAGACCGACGCGGACTTGCCCGAGGCAGTCTCACACGTCCACGGGGACCGCAACGACGACGAACGGCTGGCAGAGGTGGCCGCCGAGGTCGACCCCGAGGTCGTCGTCGACATGGTGTGTTTCTCGCCGGACCAGGCCCGGAGCGCCGTCGAGGCCTTCGCGGGCGTCGAGCAGTTCGTCTTCTGCTCGACGGTCGACGTGTACCACCGGCCGCTGGACGCCAACCCCGCGACGGAAGACGCCCCCCGTGAACCGCCGGTCAGCGACTACGGCGCCGACAAGGCCGAGTGCGAGGACGTCTTCTTCGACGCTCACGGCGACGCCTTCGCGACGACGGTGATCCGGCCGTGGAGCACCTACGGCGAGGGCGGCCCGGTCATCCACACGATGGGCTGGGGGACCTACTACCTCGACCGCGTGCGGAAGGGCGAGCCCGTCATCGTCCACGGCGACGGCGCGACGCTGTGGGGGCCCTGCCACCGCGACGATGTCGCGGGCGCGTTCGTGGCGGCCATCGGCAACGAGACCGCCTACGGTGAGGCCTACCACGTCACCAGCGAGGAGGTCATCTCCTGGAACCAGTACCACGAGTACGTCGCCGACGCCATGGACGCACCGGAGCCAGACCTCGTCTACATCCCGACCGACAAGCTCGTCGCGGCGGTCCCTGACCGGACGGACCCGCTGGTCGACCACTTCCAGTACTCGACGGTCTTCGACAACAGCAAGGCGAAACGGGACCTGGACTTCGAGTACACCGTCCCCTTCCGCGAGGGCGTCGAGCGGACGATCGACGACCTCGAACGGCGCGACGCGATCGACGACTACGACAGCGAGAACGACGACGAGATAATCGCGGCGTGGCGCGACTCGACGCGGTCGTTCGTCGCGGCGTTCGACGGCTGAGGAACGGGGGCTGTCGGATTCCGGCGCCGATCAGTCGATGTCGTACCGGACGATGCCCTCCGAGTCGCAGGTCCCGCAGACGGACGTGTCGGGGTCGACGGTGGTGCCGCAGCGCCGACACTCGGCGACGACGGTCCCGGCGTCGCTGCGCGCGACCAGCGAGGCGAACAGGCTCACCGCGATCACTCCGGGTGGACCGGGTCCCCGCAGTTCGGACACTCGGCGAAGAGTTTCGGCCAGCTCCCCTCCGAATCGTAGCGGATCAGCAGGTTCGCCGTCGGGATCATCACGTCGCAGCTCGGACACGCGCCGAGCGTCTCCCCCCGGAGGTTCCGGTTGTCGGTCTCGACCATGCCCAGTGGTACCATCCCACCTACCGTTGTTATATCCCGTATAACGGCGAGAATGTGGGAGTTTATTACGCGCCTACGGCGAAAAGCGGCGGTTACTCGACGGCGACGACTTCGACCTCGAAGGTCAGCGCCTCGCCGGCGAGTTCGTGGTTGAAGTCGACTGTGACCGTCTCGTCGTCGGCGTCGACGACCTCGCCGGGGAGGCCCTCCTCGGTCTGGATCTCCAGCCCCTCTTCGACCTCGCGACCGCCGAGCATCTCCGCGAACTCGTCGGCGCCGTACTCGACGACGCGGTCGTCGGTGCGCTCGCCGTACGCCTGTTCGGGTTCGATCTCGACGGTGTCCTCCTCGCCGGCCTCCATGCCGACCAGGCCGTCTTCGAGCCCCTCGATGATGCGGCCCGAGCCGATCTCGACGGTGAGCGGCTGGTAGTCGCGGTCGGGCTGGTTCTCGGTGAGTCCCTCCTCCTCGGCGACGGACTCCAGCGACGTGTCGAAGACGCTGCCGTCGTCCAGTCGTCCTGTGTACTCGATGGTCACGGTGTCGCCCGTTGAAATAGCCATACCGTCCGGAACAGTGCCCGACGGATAAGCCTGCGGGCTCCGGGTCGTCTCGGTGCTCGGTACGGGCTACAGCGCCAGCAGTAGAATCAGAAACATTTTCATTTCCCTCGGACCGGTTTTCGCCATGGATGCAGGGGAATCTATCGGCCTCCGTGTCCGCGCAGCGGCGCGTATCACTGCGGGAGTGCTGATCGGCAGTCTTGGTAGCGTCGTTACGGGGCTAGGGGGCACCAGCGGAGGTGATGCCGTCCTCGCCGGGGCCGCTGTCTGGATCGTTTCCCTCTTCGCTGGGCTCGTCGTCGCTCTTCAGGGCGTCATCGTGTTGGTAGAAGGCGTGATAGACGCCGTCGAGTGACGAACTGAACGCGCTGTCCCCTACGCGTTCGTCCTGTACAGCTCCCCCTCGTCGTCGTACCGCGCCTCGAAGATGCGGTCGAACTGTTCGTCGGAGATGGACACGTCCACCGCGCCCATATTCTCGTCCAGTTGCTCCACCGTACGAGCCCCGACGATGGGCACACAGTCGAACTCCCGCTGGTCCATCAGCCACCGGAGTGCCACCTGCGCGGGCGAGGCGTCGACCTCGTCGGCGACCTCCCGAACCGCGTCGAGGACGTGCCAGCCGCGCTCGGAGACGTACCAGTCCTCGAACATCGGGTCGAGGTCGGCGCGGGTCCCCTCGTCGGCGTCGAGGTCGTAGGTGCCGTCGCCGACGCGCTCGTACTTCCCGGTGAGGAAGCCGCCGGCCAGCGGCGAGTACGGGCAGACCGCGAGGTTCTGGTCGGCGCACACGTCCAGGTACTCGGCCACGTCCTCGTAGTAGGCGGCGTGAAAGAGTGGCTGGGTGACGGAGAAGGCCTCGTAGTTGTTCACGTCGGCCTTCCAGAGGCCCTTCGTGAGCTTCCAGGCGTCACACGTCGAGATGCCGACGTAGTGGACCTTCCCCTCGCTGACGAGGTCGTCGACCGCCCGCAAGGTGTGCTCGATGGGTGTCTCGTCGTCGAAGCGGTGCAGGTAGAGGATGTCCAGGTAGTCCGTGCCCAGCCGGTCGAGCGAGCCCTCGACCTCGGCGCGGACGTTCTTCTTCGAGAGGTTCTCCTGGAAGCGCGAGACCGTCGACCAGAAGCACTTCGAGGCGATCACGTAGTCCTCGCGGTCCTCGTCTTCGAGCCACTCGCCGATCCACCGCTCGGAGTCGCCGCCGCCGTAGCCGTTGGCGGTGTCGATGAAGTTACCCCCGCGCTCGGCGTAGGCGTCGAGCAGTTCGTGGGCCTCCTCGCGGCCCGTCTCGACGACGCCGTCGTGTTCCTTCCCGAAGCGCCACGTCCCGAGACAGACGGGCGAGACCTGCAGGCCGGTCTCCCCGAGTCGGACGTACTCCATACCGGCCGCTAGGGCGCCGCTCGCTTAGTGGTTGGTTTCCCGGAACCAGGCTCGGGTCGTCCGGGCCCGACTGATACGGATTATTGCAAGCGTTTACCGGGTCGACCGCACGACTGCGTGCGGTCGATCCTGGAATGTCTTGCAATAATCCGTATGACTCCCTGGGTCACTCCACGCCGGCGCCGGTCGGCGCGTCCGGGAGTTCGACGGGGTCGCTGTCGATGCCGAGTTCCGCCAGCGCTCGTTCCAGGTGTTCGGCCTCGGCGTACTCGGCGCCGTCGGCGACGCGGATCCGCTGGACGGTCGCCAGCACCTCGCCGCGGCGGTCGTCCGGGATGTCGTACTTGTCGATCGCCAGCTCGATGGTGAGGCCGTTGTGGTCGCGGGTGTACAGCGAGTGGAAGATCCCCCGGTCGAACTCGTTGTAGCCGTGGCCGAACTCCTCCAGGGCGCGTTTCACGTCCGCGAAGCGCTCGGGGTCGATGCTAAAGGAGAGGGGTGGACCGACCCGATCTGGTGGCGCAGCGGGGCCGACGACGACTCGCGGTCCTCGGTCACGAAGAAGGTGAGGATGCGGCCGTCGCCGGTGTCGAAAAACAGATGCGTCGAGTCGGGGTCGTCGAGGTTGGGCTGGCGAAGCACCAGCGGCATCCCCAGCAGGTCGCGGTAGAACTCGACCGTGTCCGCCTCGTTGCTCCCGATCAGCGTGATGTGGTCGGTGCCGGTCGTGTGGAACGGGCTCTCGGGCGGCTCGGCCGTGATCTCCGGACCGCTGTCCTCTGACATACCCCGCCGTAGGGGCGAGAGTCCCATAGGTCTCCTGCCGACGATGGTCCGCTCGGCCCGACCCTACCGCACTCCGCGACCGATAGATTGATAGTCGATTACCGGTCCGGTACGACCAACGTACCCCGGGTAGATGACGCCTATCGATCTCGCCGCGGCCGTCGCCGCGCTCGCCCTCGCGGTCAGTCTCGGACTCGTCGCGCACGAACTCGCCCACGCGGCCGTCCTGCGCGCCGCGGGCGTGGCCTACCGGATCGACTGGTTCCCCGGCGACGAGACCGGGGTCCTCGGGGCGGGCCTGCGCGGGCGCTGGGCCGCGGTCAGGCCGCGGGCGACCGCGGAGACGCCCGCCTGGGTCCTGCGGTGTTCGGCAGTGATGCCGCTCGCGCTCGCCGCGCCGCTCGCGCTCGTCCCCCTCGGCGCCGTCCCCGACCCGTTTGCCGGCGAGGGACTCGCCCGCTTCGCCGCCGTCGGGTGGATGGCCTGTGCGCTGCCGAGCCCGCAGGACTTCTCCGTGCTGTGGTACGCCGACGCCGCCGTCGCCGAGGCGACCGACCCGGGTCCGACCGACGAGTCGCCGGCGACGCGACCGCAGTGAGGTCACTGCAGGCGTGACCGCCGCCGGGACGACCCGGTAGGGCCGCGATACTCCGCGGCATCCTGCCAGCGTCCTGCGGGCGGGCCGATAGGCGCCTGTTTCCTTTTCCCGTCGCTCCCCTATCGGTGGGACCGATGTCAGACCCCGACAGAGACGCGGAGGCCGAGCGCGCGACGAACGTGCGGTTCGATAACTGGCCGGTCAGGCGCTACGACGCCTACGAGGTCAGCGACGAGCGCGAGACGCCGGCGACCGAGGAGGGCGAGCCCGAGCGGATGGACGACGTGGAGTGGATCGGCATGGCGCCCTCGGGCGCCGGCTCCGACAGCGCGTACATCTACGAACCCGAGAACGACACGGTCCACGAGGGCCGCTTCGACCGGGAGAGCGGGCGGGTCGTCCTCGACGAGGACGGCGAGCGCCGCGAACTCGACGAGGAGGAGACGCTGGGTGACCACCTCGTCGACATCGCCGAGGGCCACGACTGGGGCTGGCTCTCGTCGTTCGCCCGCGAGCACATGGACACGCCCGACCACGACCCCGACGACCCGACCGCCGGCCACCACCTGCCGCCCGGCTTCGACCACGAGGCGACCGAGTTCCAGCGACGGAACCTCGTCGACGACGCCGACGAGGACGCCGCGTTCTTCGGGTCGCACACCTTCGCCGACGACACCGACCGGGTCCACGTGCTCGAACGCGAGTTCGGCGTCACCGCCGAGGGCGCCGACGGCGCCGAGGTACACGTCGAGGAGCGCTACCTCGTCGCCGAGGAACCCCGCGAGGAGGACCGCGCCGGCAACGCCGACCTCGTCGAGGAGCGCGAGTACAACCTCGGCCTCGATGTCGACCCGGACGAGGGGACGTGGGTCAACGACGCGGAGGGACTGCTCCGGGAGTGGCATCGTCGACACCTCGCCCCGCCCGAGCGCGAGGAGCACCGCCGCGTCGACCGCCGGCCGGCCGAACCGGGCGACGCCGCCGACTGACCGTTCGAGCTGACACCGCCTGCCCCGGCGAAATCCGGCCGCGGCCACAAGTGCGGGGCGGTCGTAT
Organism: Halosimplex halobium; assembly: GCF_051414055.1. NCBI lineage: Archaea > Methanobacteriati > Methanobacteriota > Halobacteria > Halobacteriales > Haloarculaceae > Halosimplex > Halosimplex halobium. The sequence continues at coordinate 111,411 of NZ_JBLKNX010000005.1, read as the reverse complement.
CGAGCAGGGTGCCCGACGGAATCGTCCTGCAGACGATCGACGAGGCGGTCCGCGCGGCCGTGCCCGCGTGGCTGGTGCCCGTCTTCCTCGGTATCACGCGGCTCGGCAACGTCGGCGTCTTCCTGGTCGCGTTCGCCCTCGACTACTGGTTCGTCGACCGCGAGCGCGGCGCCCACGCCATCGGCGTCGTCGTCGCCGGGATGGCGGCCCTGACCGCGCTGAAGTACTTCTTCGCCGCGCCGCGGCCGCCGGCCTCGGTCAACGTTGTCCCGACCGGCGGCCACAGCTTCCCGAGCGGTCACGCGATGGGTGCGACCGTCGCCTACGGCACACTCGCCGTCGACCTCGACGCCGGTTCCGACCGCCTCCGCTACGGCGCGGCGGCCGTCCTCGTCGCCCTCGTCGCGCTCTCGCGGGTGGTCCTCGGCGTCCACTTCGTCCGGGACGTGCTCGCCGGGGTGGCCTTCGGCGTCGCCTTTCTCCTGGTCGCCTTCGCGCTGACCGGCCGGGACCCGCGCCGGGGGTTCCTGCTGGCCGCCGGCGCGTCCGGCATCGCGCTTCTCGTCAGCGAGTTCAGCCCCGACGCCCTCGGCCTGCTGGGACTGGCGCTCGGCGCGGCGGTCGTCTGGGAAGCCACCGGACATCCGGGGACCGTCGAGCGACCGCTGTGGCGCCTCGCGCTGGTCGGCGGCGTCCTCCCCGTGCTCGCGGGGCTCGGTTACGTCGCCGTCGTCGTCGAGCCGTCGCCGGCCGTCGTCTTCGCCTGCGCCGTCGCGCTCGGGGCCGGCCTGATCGGTCCGCCGGCAGTCGTCGCGGCCGTGCGCGGCGAATCGCGTCCCGGGCCGTCGTCGCTCCGCTCCTGAGGGCAGCCGGCCGCAATCGTCCCCGGCGACCGCCGGTAGCAACTCTCGCGACTGCTGGCGGCGGCCCCCGGCGACTGCCGGCAGGCGGGTTATGCGGCCGGACGGCCTACTGCGTCCGTCATGTCGCTGCTCGGTCGAGCGGTCGACCTGTACGGGTACGTCTTCCACCCGAGCACCGTCATCGGGTTCGGCGTCCTGGTGCTGATCCACTACGAGTGGGCCGGCCAGTCGGCGGACCGCTCCGTCCTCTGGAAGCGGTGGGGAGCCTTCGTCGGCGCCGGCGTGCTGGGGTTCGTCCCCACGGCCGCCTTCTTCGCCCTCCAGCGGGGAACGCTCTCGAAGGCGTTCTCCGGCAGCAGCTGGCAGCTGGACATGATGGTCGCCTCGGGCGTGGTCCTCGGGGCGGCGATCACCTGGGGCGTGTGGCGCCGCTACGACTGGGGGCGGCTGGTGCCCGGCGGCATGGCGGCGCTGATCGCGGTCGTCCCGCCCTACGCCGTCCTCTCGCCGTTCTGGGACATCTCCGGCCACGTCATCTTCGCGCTCGCGCCGACGCTGTACCTCGCCCTGCTCGATCGGAAGTTCCTCCCGCTGCTGGCGATCCCCGTCGTCATGGTCCCGACCCGGGTGCTCGTCAACGCCCACAGCGCGCTGGAGTCGGTCGCCGGGTTCGTCGTCGCGGCGGCCATCGTCGTCGCCGTCTACCTCTGGCGGTCCCCGGGGAGCGAGCGCGAGGCGACGACGGCGACGGCACCCTGATCGGGACAGCGGGCCGCGAGACTCACCGCCCGCGACTGCCGGTCCCCGGTCACGCTCACAGCGAATATGCGACTTGTTCGCCGGTGTCGAGTCCGTTCCGGAGCGCCGCGTGCAGGCGCGCCTCGCCGGCCACCCAGTCGCCGAGCGCGTACAGGTCCGCGTCCGCGGCGTCGTCGACCGCGCCCCGCCGCACGCCCTCGTCGGGGAGCGCGTAGCGCCACCCCTGGTGGTCGGTCCACGCGGGGTCGGCCAGCCGTCCGTCGTCCAGCACGTCCGCGGTCAGTTCCGCGAGGTCGGCCACGTTCTCCGCCGGGTCGTCGTCGTAGCGCTCGACCGACCACTCGGGGTTGGCCTGCACCACCAGCACCGACTCCCCGTCGGGGACGTGCCCGTCCTTGCACTCCTCGCGGGCGATCCAGCCGATCTCGTGGTCCCGGTCGGGGTTGACCAGCGCGTAGTACGGCCGGTCGAGTTCGAACTCGTAGCCCAGCACCGCCGTCCAGATCGTCCGGTAGGGGACCGCCTCGGCCGCCTCGGCGAGGTCGTCCCGCACTTCGCTGTCCCACTCGGCGTCGCGCAGCAACTCGGCGCTCTGCGGTGCGGGCGGGTTGAGGAGCAACGCGTCGAACGGCCCCCACTCCCCGCCGTCGGTGTCGACGACGCGCCACTGTTGGCTGTCGCGCACGAGCGTCTCGGCTCTGGTCGAGTTCTCCACCGTCGCGTCGGTCTCGCCCAGCAGGCGTTTGGCGATCTGCGTGAGTCCCTGGCGGTAGCTCCACTTGTGCTCGTCGGCGTCGCGGCCCTCCGAGACCGACCCGTTGGCGTCGAAGGTGTAGATCGGTTCGGTCACGTCGACGAGCCCATCCGAGTCGAGCGTCTCGGTCAGGAGTTCGACGACGCGGTCGTCGTCGCTCTTGACGTAGTTGGCGCCGTAGTCGTAGGTCACGTCGCCGCGGCGGCGGGTGGCCGCCCGGCCGCAGACGCCGCGGGACTTCTCCAGGACCGTCACCTCGGCCGACGGGACCGCCCCGTCGAGCACGTACGTCGCGGCCGCGGCCGCCGCGCCCGCGCCGACGACTCCTATCCGTGTCATGGCGGCCGTTCGGGCTCCTGTGACTAAACGGGTCGTATCTCTGATTCGGTGTTCAATCCGGAGTAGGTGACTGACGAGTGGGCGCATACGGCCGAGATCCGGTGTCCGTAGTCGACGACTGGAGGTGAAATCCCTCGGCCCGCTCGCGGTCGCTGACCGGGATATCCGCGCTCGGACAACCGCACCGCCACGCACTCACGCGGATAGTGCCCGCTCAGGCGACTGAACTGCACGCGAGCGCGCCTCGCCCTTTCAGTCCACCAAGACCGCACTACTGCACAGCACCGCAGACAGCCACACACCTCCCCAGCCGATTGCGATGCTCACTTCGTTGCGCTTCTCATCCCTCGCACGGTGCTGTCGCGCGACGAGACGCGCGACAGCGCGCGCCGACCGCACACCGCCCGATGACTCACTCAGTCGCGAGCGGTATCGAGACGCCCCGTCCCTCGCGCTCGACCGTCGTCCCGAACTCGGCGGAGAGCGTCCGGACGCGCTCGCGGATCCACGCCGCCACGTCGCCGCTCGCCCGTCGGACCTGCTCGTCGACGATCTCGACGGGCGCGACGCGCAGCCGGTCCAGCCGGCCGTCCTCCACGGCGAGTTCGACGCGGGCGCTCCGGTCGTTGTGCAGGCCCTCTTTCACGATGTAGTCGTCCACGTAGTCCCCGAGATCGTAGAGAATCGGGCGGCCCTGGTAGACCTCGATCCCCTGGAGGACGTGGGCGCTGTGGCCGTGGACCACGTCGACGCCGCGGTCGACGAGCCAGCGGGCGAACCGCCGCTGGGTCGCCGACGGCCGGACCTCCCAGTTGGGCCCCCAGTGCAGCGACGCCACCACGAGGTCCGGGTCGCGGCGGTAGACGGTCTCCAGCATCGCCCCGACCCGCTCGCGCGTCTCCGGTCGCTCGGGGTCGAGCCGGAGCCACGCCGTCCCCGCGCTGTCGGGGCCGGCACGGTAGGACCGCGACTGGTCGGTCAGCGCGATCACCCCCACGTCCAGGTCGCCCACGGCGGCGACGGTCGGCTCGAACGCCGCCGCGCGGTCGCGGCCGGCGCCCGCCGCCGCGATCCCGGCGTCGATGAGGTGGTCGACGGTGTCGGCCAGCGCCGTCGGCCCGAAGTCCAGCAGGTGGTTGTTCGCCAGCGACGCGAAGGAAGTCCCGGCTGCCGAAAGCGCCGGGACCGCCCACGCCGGGTCGGCCCGGAAGTAGTACCCCCGGTTCGGCGTCCGCTCGCCGCGAGTCGAGAGCCCGCATTCGAGGTTCAAAACGAGGCCGTCGAGCCCACGGAGCGCCGGGAGCGTCGTGCCCCAGACGCCGGCGGGGTCGCGGGCCGATCCCTCCGATTCGCTGCCCGCCCAGCGCTCGTCGACGCTCCGGCCGAGCATCGCGTCGCCGGCGAACCCGACCCAGGCGTCCGCGTCCCCGCGAACCGTCGCGGTCGGCGACCGTCGACTCCGCCGTCTGACGGCCCCGCCGAGCCCCGCCAGCGCGGTCACGGAGGCCGCCGACCCCGCGAGGACGGCCCGCCGGGACGGGGTCACGGTCGGTCGCCCTCCCTGAGACGCATCAGTCGATGTGGATCGCTGGTTTGGCGGGTTCGGCCTTCCTGGCGAGGTCGTCGTCGGGGGTCGCACGGCGCACCTCGATCTCCGCGCCGAACTCGTCGGCGAACAGCCAGCCGGCCGCCTCCAGCACGGCGAGTTCGCGCTCGGCGTCGAGGACGGGTTCGAGCGCGCCCGCGCGGTCCGCGAGTTCGCCCAGGTACTCGGCGGCGCGGTCGCCGGCCTCGCCGACGGCGTCGTCGTCCAGCGCGGACCCGACGACGGCGTCGCCCGGGTCGGCCGTCCGGACGTGCTCGTAGGCGCGGTACTTCCAGTCCTCGGCGACGACGATCTCGATGGTGTCGGGGTCGTCGATGTCGACGACCTCGGTGATGTCGCGCACGTCGTCGAGGGTCCGGTCGACCAGTTGCCGCTCCAGTTCGTAGTCGTCGATCGCCTCGGAGACCGCCGGCCACTCGGCCTCGACGACCATCCCGTCGGTGTCGAGCAGGTTCCACATCTCCTCGCCGAGGTACGGTGCCATCGGCGCGACGAACCGCGTCAGCGCGCCCAGCCCACGCTCGTAGGTCGCCTCGTCGACGGGCCCGTACTCGGCGTAGCGGCGGAGCAGGCGGGCGAACCGCTGGATCTCGCTGACGACGCGGTGGAAGCGGAACCGCTCGTACTCCTCGGCGACCGCCGTGATCGTCCGGTCGATCTCGCGTTCGAGGTAGGCGTCCTGTGGCGCCGACTCCTCGCGGGTCGCCACGTCGTCCCGGTCGGCGACCATCGCGTAGAGGCGCTGCTGGAAGTCGTACACGTCACCGACGGACTTGACCGTCCACTCGAAGTCCTGTGCGGGGTGAGCCGCGGAGAGGAGGAACAGGCGCGTCGTCTCGGCGCCGTACTCGTGGGGCGCGATGGCGTTGCCCTTCGAGGAGGACATCTTCTCGCCGTCGTAGAGGACGGTGCCCTGGTTGATCAGCCGCTCGACCGGTTCGCGCGTGTCGAGCAGGCCCAGGTCCGCGAGGGCGCGGGTGAAGAATCGGATGTAGAGGAGGTGGAGGATAGCGTGTTCCTCGCCGCCGACGTACACGTCGACCGGGAGCCAGTCGTCGGCGCGGTCGGTGTCGAACGGCGCCGAGTTCAGGTCCGGCGAGAGGAACCGCAGGAAGTACCACGAGGAGTCGACGAACGTGTCCATCGTGTCCGTCTCGCGCTCGGCGGGGCCGCCACACTCCGGACACTCGACGGACTTCCACTCCTCGCTCTCTTCGAGGGGGTTGCCCGCGGTGCGGACGTACGGCGGGAGTTCGACGGGCAGGTCCTCGTCGGGAACGGGGACGCGACCGCAGTCGTCGCAGTGGATCATCGGGATCGGGGTGCCCCAGTAGCGCTGGCGCGAGATGAGCCAGTCCCGGAGGCGGTACTCGACGGCCGACTCGACGCCCGGTTCGCCGAGCAGGCGCTCGCGAGCGGCGGAACTGGCCAGCCCGTCGTACTCGCCGCTGTTCGTGAGCATCCCGTCGTCGGTGTAGGGGGCGCCGGGCAGGTCCGTCCCGCTGCCGTCGACGGGTTCGACGACTTGTTCGACCGGGAGGTCGTGGGCGTCGGCGAAGGCGTGGTCGCGCTCGTTGTGGGCGGGCACGCCCATCACGGCCCCGGTCCCGACGTCGTCGAGGACGTAGGCCGCGACGTAGACCGGCAGTTCCTCGCCAGTGATGGGGTGCGTGGCGGTCAGGTCCGTCTCGACGCCGGAGGTGCCGCCGGCGTCGGCGCCCGCGCTGGTCACGTCCTCGACGTAGTCGGCCACCTCGTCGTCCGTCTCCGCGACCGCACGCGCGATGTCGTGGCCCGGCGAGAGTGCGACGAAGGTGGCACCGTGGACGGTGTCGAGGCGGGTGGTGAACACGTCGACGCTGTCGGCGGTGTCGCCCACCGCCGCGCTCGCGTCCCTGTCCCCGACGAGGGCCGCCCCGTCGAGGTCGAAGGTGACGTGGGCGCCCTCCTGGCGGCCGATCCAGTTGCGCTGGATGTCGCGGACGCTGTCGGGCCACCCCTCGAGGTCGTCGAGGCCGGCGTCGAGTTCCTCGGCGTAGTCGGTGATCGTGAAGAACCACTGGTCGAGTTCGCGCCGTTCGACGGGCGTCTCGCAGCGCCAGCAGACCCCCGCCGCGTGGGCGTGGTCGACCGCGCTCGATTCGGCCTCGGCGTCGTCGGGTCGCTCGACCTGCGCGTCGGCGAGCACCGTCTCGCAGTCCGGACACCAGTTGACGCGGGCGCCCGTGTACTCGACCAGGTCCTCCTCGTAGAAGCGCTTGAAGAGGTACTGGTTCCAGCGGTAGTACTCGGGGTCGCAGGTGGTGACCTCCCGCGACCAGTCGTAGCCGAAGCCCATCGTCTCCAGCTCCTCGCGCATCTGCTCGATACAGGAGCGGGTCCACGACTCGGGGTCCGTGCCCCGCTCGTAGGCGGCGTTCTCCGCTGGGAGCCCGAAGGCGTCCCACCCCATCGGCTGGAGCACCTCGTCGCCCCGCAGCGAGCGGTAGCGGGCGTAGGCGTCGGTGATCGCGTAGTTGCGGACGTGGCCCATGTGGAGCGTGCCGGAGGTGTAGGGGAACATCCCCAGGACGTACGTCGGGTCGGCGGCGTCGTCGGCCACCTCGTAGACGCCCTCGGCGTCCCAGACGTACTGCCAGTACTCCTGCACCCGCGCGTGGTTGTACCGAGTCATCGACTGTTGGCGGACGTGCGTCCGCCGGCGTAATCACTGTTCCCCCACGGCGACGGGGTTTCGCGGACTCGCGAGGGCGGGCGATGACTCGGTCATCCCCTCGTCGGCACCCACATCCGTCTCCGACCCCAGGGATCGGTATGGCGATAGACACGACGGTCCTCGTGGTCGGCGGCGGGGCGACCGGTGCGGGCGTCGCGCGCGACCTCGCGCTGCGCGGGTGCGACGTGACGCTCGTCGACCGCGGCGGCCTCGCGGACGGGACGACCGGCCGCTCGCACGGCCTGCTCCACAGCGGCGCGCGCTACGCCGAGGCCGACGAGACCGGCGCCGAGGAGTGCATCGCGGAGAACCGCGTCCTCCGGGACATCGCGGGCGCGGCCGTCGCGGACACCGGCGGCCTGTTCGTCCAGCTCGCGGCGGACGACCCCGACTACTTCGACGCCAAGCGCGACGCCTGTGAGGCGGTCGGGATCCCCGTCGAGACCCTCGACGGCGACGAGGCGCGAGCCGCCGTCCCCGAACTCTCCGAGACGGTCGAACGGGCGATGCGCGTCCCGGACGCCGTCGTCTCGCCGTCGCGGCTCGTGGCCGCGAACGCCCGCGACGCCGCAGACCGCGGCGCCTCGGTCCACTACGACTCGCCCGTCGAGGGGATCCGGGTCGACGACGGCGAGGTGGCCGGCGTCGCGGTCGGCGGCGCGCTCGGCGAGACGGTCCGCCCGGAGGTGGTCGTCAACGCGACGGGCGCGTGGGCCGGCGAACTCGCGGCGATGGCGGGCGCGACCGTGGCGATGCGGCCCACCCGCGGGCTCATGGTGTCGGTCGACTATCCCGACCTCGGGACGGTCCTCAACCGCTCGCGCGAGCCGGGCGACGGCGACATCGTCGTTCCCCACGAGCGCGAGGCGGTGCTCGGGACGACGAGCGTCGCGGTCGACGACCCCGACGACTACGAGCGGGCCGACTGGGAGCGCGAGCGCGTCCGCGAGGAGTGCGCGGCGATGTGCCCGCCGCTTTCCGACGCCGCCCACGTCCGCGAGTGGTGGGGCGTGCGCCCGCTGTACGAGCCCGACGAGGCCGACCGCGGCGGCCGGGGCATCTCGCGCGGGTTCTTCCTGCTCGACCACGCTGACGAGGGGGTCGGGAACCTCCTGTCGGTCGTCGGCGGGAAGCTGACCACCTACCGGCTGATGGCCGAGGCGACGGCCGACGCGGTCTGCGAGCGACTCGGCGTCGACGAGCCCTGTCGCACCGCCGAGGAGGCGCTACCCGGCGCGGACGACGCCGAGGCGCTCGACGGGTTCGTCGCCGACCTCGGCGGCCCGGGCCCCTCGGACAGCGACGTGGCTGGGCGGTGAGGATGTCGGCTGACGGCGGTGAAGGAGCGTCCGCCGGCGGATGATATCCCGCCGGTCAGTCGTCGTCGAACCAGCGGGCGGTCGAGTCGAGGTACTCGTCGCGGGGCTGACCGGGCTCGAAGTTCGGGCGGGCGTACTCCCGGAGGCGCTCGCCCGCGAAGGTCGCGAGCACGCCGACCGAGGCCAGGAAGACCCAGCCGCCGACCGAGCCGGTGACCGCCGCGACCACGTCCGCATCGTAGTACGCGGCCATGGCGGCCAGCCCCGCGCCGAACAGCACCGCGTAGACCACCGCGGCCATGACGAGCCACGGGCTGGTCGACCGCAACTGCCGTCGGAAGCGTCTCGCCGAACGACCCATATCCGGGCCTTGGAGTACTCCCGAAAAAGCCTTTCTTTCCCGTGGTTCGTGTTCCCAGGCCGGGGGAGAGGGAGGGGGATCGGCGGGCCGGGTCGGCGCGGTCGCCCGCCGGAAGTGACACCGTGCAGTTAGTTCGGTGATGGTCGGAGGTCACGCGAGCGGGCACGCTCCGGCTGCCCGGGGTGCGAATCCCCCGTCCCCCGTCCGGGCGAACAGTCGGCGAACTTTTTACTTGTGGAATCTTAAGGGGTGGTATCGGGAATGTCACGGAACCAGACCGAAGGGGTGTTTCAGGACGACCTCGACTACTGTTACGACGCCGTCCAGGACGTGTCGCGGACGTTCGCGCTGACGGTCGCGGAGCTCGACGAGCCGATGTCGCGCGATATCTGTGTCGGCTACCTCCTCTGCCGGATCGCGGACACCGTCGAGGACGCGGGGCACATCCCGCCGGCCGAACAGCGGACCCTCCTCGACCTGTACAACCGGGTGCTCGACCCCGACGACGACGCCACCGTCGCGGAGTTCAGGGCCGCGGTCGACGAGTGGATCCCCGAGAGCCCCGACGCCGACTGGGAGGTCGTCGCCCAGTCGCCGCGGGTGTTCCGCGCGTTCGACGGCCTCGACGACGAATCGAAGGCCGCCATCCGGCCGCCGGTGCGCGAGCTCGTCAGCGGCATGGCGATGTTCGTCGAACGGTACGCCGAGCAGGGCGGGCTCCGGCTCCAGACGTTCGGCGAACTGGAGGAGTACTGCTGGTACGCCGCCGGGACCGTCGGGACGCTCGTGACGGGCCTGCTCTCGCGCAACGTCGACGACTCCGTCAGCGAGACGCTCCAGAACAACGCCCGCTCGTTCGCGATGCTGCTCCAGCTGGTCAACGTCTCGAAGGACGTGGCCACCGACTTCGAGGAGGAGAACAACGTCTACATCCCCCAGGAACTGCTCGAGGACCAGGAACTCGACACGGAGGACATCCGCGAGGAGGACGGCGAGGAGTTCGTCCCCGTCATCCGCCGGGTCGTCGACCGCGCCGAGGGGTACCTCGACGGCGCACAGACCTGGCTGGAGGCCATGCCCGAGATCCGCGGCAACACCCTCTCGGCGTGGGCGATCCCATTCCTGCTGGCCGTCGGCACGCTGCGGGAACTCGAGGAGCGCCCCGAGGACGTGATCGAGGAGGGCGACGTGAAGGTCTCCCGCTCGGAGGTGACGACGCTGTTCGCGATGTTCTCCGGCGACGACGACCCCTCGGTCGCCGAACTCCGCTCGAAGATCCGCCAGCAACCGCTCGACGAGTACTGACCCCGCGGCCGCCGAGGGTCCCCGAACCCCGGTCCGGTTCGGCTCGGTCCGGTTCGGCTCGGTCCGGTTCGACCCGGCCCGGTCTCCTCCGGCCCGGTCTGGTTCTCGCGGTCCGGAACGCCGCCGAGCGTCCCCGCCGCCGCACATCGGAACGGATTAGTCCCGCTGGTCGATAGCTCGCGATATGTCGGCAGACGCAGACGTGGCGGTCGCCGGGGGCGGCCCGGCCGGCCTCCAGTTCGCCCGCGAAGTCGCCGCCCGCTCCGAGTACTCGGTCGTCGTCCTCGAAGCCAACGACGCCCTCTCGGACAACGACAAGTCGACGGGCGGCACCTTCCAACAGGTGATCGACCGCTACGGGATCCCCGACGACGTGGTGATGGCCGCGAACGAGGACGTTGTCTTCGAGGCGCCCGGCGCGAGTTCGACGCTGGCGATTCCGGGATACGTCCTCGACTTCCCCGCGTTCCTGGAGTTCCTCGGCCAGGACGCCGAGCGCGAGGGCGCGGAGATCCGAACCAACGCTCGGGTCCAGAAACCGATCCGCGAGGGTGGACGGGTCGTCGGCGTCGAGTATACCCGCGGCGGCGAACGGCGCGACCTCCGGGCGGATCTCGTCGTCGACGCGACCGGCCCGCGGGCCGTCCTCGCGAAGCAACTCGGCATGTTCGACCCCGACTCGGCCCAGCACGGCGTCGGCAAGGAGTACGAGGTCGAGGGCCGCTACGACCTGGACTCGATGCTATTTAGATTCGACCACGACGACGCCCCCGGCGGGTACGCCTGGACGTTCCCCGCCGGCGACGACGCGTTCAAGGCGGGCGTCTGCTGGATCGACGACTTCTACGCGACGCACGCCCCGGCCGACGACGGGGCCATCGACGACTACGTCGAGGACTGGATCGCCGCCGACCCGCGGTGGGAGGCTGAGTCCGTTCGAGCGGTCCACGCGGGCGACGCCGTCTCGAACAACTCCATCAACCAGCGCGCGACCGACGGGCTGGTGGCTATCGGCGACGCGGTGTCGAGCATCAATCCCCTGTTCGGTGAGGGGATCCGCCCGGGCATGGAGTCGGCGGAGATGGCGGCCAACGTCGCGCTCGCGGCACTGGACCGCGGCGACACCTCCCGGGAGCGCCTGGCGGTCTACGAGGACCGCTGGAACGACGAGAAGGGCCTGCACTGGCGGATCCAGCGGATGGTCGGCGAGCTGCTCTACGACTTCACGTCCGGCCAGCAGCGGCGGTTCGTCACCAGCGCCGGCAGGCTGTCCGACGAACAGGTCGACCGCCTCCAGCGCTACGAGCTGACTCTCCGGGACTACCTCGACCTCTACCCGTTCGACCCGAGCGACCTCGCGAAGGTGCGGACGCTCGCGCGCCACGTCTGAATCCGGCCGGTCGGAGCTGGACTCGTCCCTGCCCGGTCCGAAAACCGAGACGGGACCGCCCGACTGTGCGGTCGTCCGGCGGTCGTGGCACGTGGTAGCGCGATACTCAGGTGATTTAAACGTGGCGGGCCCGTATCTATCCTGTGAGCGAGAGCGACAACAGCGGGCGTCGGAACCTCCGGATGCCCTCGGACGACGAACTGTTCGCGGTAGTCACACAGCACAACGGCGGCAACCACGTGCGCGTCCAGTGCGAGGACGGCGTCGACCGCATGGGCCGGATCCCCGGCCGGATGAAGTACCGAACCTGGATCAGCGAGGGCGACGTGGTCCTCGTCGAACCGTGGGACTGGCAGGACGAGAAGGCGAACATCGAGTGGCGCTACTCCGAGCAGGACGCCGACCAGCTGCGCGACGAAGGCCACATCGACTGATTTTCCTCGTTCCCCGACGGCGCCGTAGCGACGACCGCGTGTCGCGCGGCCGGTAGCCACGGCTCTCCCGATAGCATCGAATCTCCCGATAGCCCGACTCCCCCGAGAGCCGCGCCTCCACCGAGCGACTCCGATCGGCCGGAGGACTCAGACCGGCAGACCCCGTCAGAAGGCCACGAGCGACGGTATCGGGTGCCACGGGCGCACTCGACCCGGACACACCCGGCGTGGAGGCGGCAGGCGGCAGGGTCGTATCCGGCCGGGTGGTGCAGGGAACCTGCAAGCAACGTTATGACCCCCGGCAGAATCTACGCGCACATGGAAGACGACGCCAGTACGACAGTCCTCTCCGTGCTCGAAACAGTCGCGGCCGCCGAGCGGGTCGACCCCGTCGACCTGCCGCCGCTGGCCGACGCCGTCGACCCGCAGGCGCTCAACGACCTGTTCGGATCGAGTGGGGGGAAGCTGGCCCCGGTGACGGTGCGGTTCGAGTACTGCGGGTACGAGGTCACGGTCCGCAGTGTCGGCTCCGTGACCGCCGAACCGGTCGACCGCCCGGCGACCGCGACGGCCGCGTCGTCCACCGCTGACGCGAGCGAGGGACCACTCGCTGATTGAGAGTCCTGGACGGGTGGTAGCGGCGGTCGACCGGAGGGATCGGCCGACGCTATACTGCGGAACGACTCCAGCGGTTCACGGCCTGCGGCTCAGAACTCGATGACCTCGCGGTCCTTCCAGAACAGCCCCGACGGCGAGCCGGGCGCGAACCGGGCGAGCCAGACGGGCGTCTCGGCGCCCTCGGCGGGGTCGCGGGGCGCCTCCGACCCGCCCATCTCGGTCGCGACCCACCCCGGGTCGGCGGAGTTTGCGATCAGCCCTTCCGACCCGTATGTCCGGTCCAGCGAGACCGTCAAGGCGTTGATCCCTGCCTTCGAGACGCGGTAGGCGGGCATCCCCTCCTCGATTGGGTCGGAGAGGATCCCGACACCCGACGAGAGGTTGACGACGCGACCGCCCCCGGCGTCGAGCAGGTGGGGCAACGCCTCGCGGGCCAGCAGCGTCGCACCCCGCAGGTTCACGTCGAGGACGGCGTCGAACGCGTCGGTGTCGAGGTCGGCTACACCCGACCCCGTCCCGCCGACGCCCGCGTTGTTGACGAGCGCGTCGAGCCGACCGGCCCTCGCGACGACTTCCTCGACGGCGGTGACCAGCGACTGTTCGTCGGTCAGGTCGAGTTCGACCGGCGTCGCGCCCGTGGGCACGTCCGCGTCGGGGTCGCGGACGCCCGCGAACACCGTCGCCCCGTGGTCGAGGAGGCCGCTGACGATCTCACGGCCGATACCGCGGTTCCCGCCGGTGACGAGCGCGACCTGACGGTCCAGCGAGTCGTGAAGCGTCGGGTCCATATCGGAGCCTCCGGAGCGGTAACCGTATCGGTTCCGCCAGCGGTACGTCTCTCCCCGTTCGGTGACGGTCGCGCCGCCGCGGACGGAGAGTGTCGTGTCCGCCCAACGGACGGCGAGGGCTACCGCAGCGTCGCCGCGGTGATACCGGCGAGTTCGTCGGCCACATCGGGGTCCAGCTGGTCGGCGGTGACCCGCCAGCGCCAGTTGCCCTCGGCGGTGCCGGGGACGTTGAACCGCGCCTCGGTCCCGAGTTCGAGCAGGTCCGGCACGGTCGTCAGCGCCAGCGCCGCGTCGGAGTCCCAGACGGCCTCGATCAGGTCCCAGGCGATCCGCTCGCCGTCGGTCGCCAGCGCGTAGTGGAGACAGTCCCGCTGCTCGGCGGACAGCGACTCGTACCAGCCGACCGCGGTGTCCGTGTCGTGGGTCGAGGTGTAGCCGACGGACTGGCGGGGGTAGCTCGTCGGCTTGTACCGGTCGGTCTCGGCGCACCAGTCGGCGTAGTGGGGTACCCGCATCCCGGGGAACCCGAAGCGGTCCCGCAGGGCGACCATGCTCTCGTCGAGGAAGCCCAGGTCCTCGACGACGAACGGGAGGCCGCCGAGGTGGTCGCGCATCGTCTCGAAGAAGTCGGCGCCGGGCCCGGGCCGCCACTCGCCGGCGGCGGGGTCGTCGGCGTCGGCCGGGATCGCCCAGTACTCGTCGAACGCCTTGAAGTGGTCGATGCGGGCGAGGTCGACGAGGTCGAGCAGCCGCGAGAGCCGGCGGCGCCACCACGCGTAGTCGGTCTCGTGCAGGCGGTCCCAGTCGTAGACGGGGTTACCCCAGCGCTGGCCGTCGTCGCCCGGGTTCGGCGGGACGCCCGCGACGGCCGTCGGTCGGCCATCCGCGTCCAGCCGGAAGGCCTCCTGGTTGGCCCACACGTCCGCCGAGTCGAGCGCGACGTAGATGGGGAGGTCGCCGACGAGGTCGACGCCGCGGTCGGCCGCCGCCGCGCGCAACTCGCGCCACTGCTCGTCGAAGACCCACTGGACGAACGCGTGGTACTCGACCGCCTCCGCGTGGGTCTCCCGCGCGGCTGCCAGCGCGTCGGCGTCCCGGCCGGCCAGGTCCGCGGGCCAGTCGGTCCACGGCGCGTCGCCGTGGGCGTCTTTCAGCGCCGCGTACAGCGCGTAGTCGTCGAGCCACGCCGACTCGCGCTCGCGGAACGCCGCGAAGTCGGCCCGCTTGTCCTCGGGGGCCTCCGCGGCGAAGGTTTCGTAGGCTTCCCGCAGTCGCTCGCGCTTGAACGGTGCGACCGCCTCGTAGTTCACGCGCCCGGGCTCGGCGCCCTCGGGGCCGTCGAGGGCCGACTCGTCGAGATAGCCCCGGTCGGCGAGGTCGGTCAGGTCGACCAGCAGCGGGTTGCCGGCGAACGCCGACGGGGAACCGTACGGCGAGTGGCCGTACGCCGCCGAGGTGGGGCCGACGGGGCAGAACTGCCACAGCGACTGGTCGGCCCGCTCCAGAAAGTCGAGGAATGCCCGCGCCCCCGCGCCGAGGTCGCCGACCCCGTGGGGCCCCGGCAGGGAGGTGAGATGCAGGAACACGCCGCTCCGGCGCTGCTGTTGCATGGCCCCGGCTTGACGCCCCGGCGATTTCAAACGTCCGGGTGCGACCGGCATCGTCGCGCCCCTCTGCGAGGCCGCGGCCTCGATCCGGACGCCTGTTCCTCCCTATCGATACCGAGAGGTAGTTAGTCGAACGTACGTTGCAATATCGACGAGAATATCGACGCATAAAACTACAAAACCGGAACAACGTGAAATTTTATAACATTGCGGGAGGTATTGTTGGATATGAGTCGATACCCGCGCAGGAGCCGGAACGAGCGGCTGAACTGTGCCGTCTGCGATGCTCCGGTCGTGAAGACGGGCAGCGAGTACGTCTGCGTGGACTGCGGCGCCTCGCCGGAGGAGTGAGCCCGGGCGCCGGCAGGACGGGGAGGTCCGTGCAGTCGCCAGTGGTGTCGCGGCCGAACCGGTAAAGTGGGGGTGTGCCGAAGGGGCTGTCAGATGGTGCCACGCGTACTCATGCTCGGCTGGGGGTTCCCGCCCAACGTCAGCGGCGGGCTCGACACGGCCGTCGGCGAACTCGTCGACAGGTTCGACGCGCGCGA
Source organism: Halosimplex halobium (assembly GCF_051414055.1). NCBI lineage: Archaea > Methanobacteriati > Methanobacteriota > Halobacteria > Halobacteriales > Haloarculaceae > Halosimplex > Halosimplex halobium. The sequence goes on along the minus strand of NZ_JBLKNX010000005.1, from coordinate 96,004 downwards.
CGACGTGGAAGTCGACCTCGTCCTCCCGGCGGAGTACGCGCCCGAGGGCCGGGAGAACATTCACGGCGTCCCGACCGGCGACGGCGACGTGAGCACGCGCATCAACCGCCTCGCCGGGGAGTTCGTCGACTACGCGGCCGACGCCGACATCGTCCACACCCACGACTGGTTCGGCTACGGCCCCGGGTCGCGCGCCCAGGCCACCCACGACGCCGAGTGGGTGACCACCTTCCACTCGCTGACGACCGACCGGAACCGCCAGCCGCCCGACCGGGAGGTCGAGACCGAACAGCGGATCGTCGACCGCGCCGACCACCTGATCGCCGTCAGCGACCTCGTCCGGCGCAACATCGCCCACGAGTACGGCGGCGACGCCCGCGTCGTCCACAACGGCTTCTCGTCGGTCGAGCCCACCGGCCGCGACCTGAAGGCCGAACTCGACATCGACGGCCCCATGCTCTTCTTCGTCGGCCGTCACACCCACCAGAAGGGGCTCTCGCACCTCGTCTACGCGCTCTCGAAGCTCCGCCGGCCGGACGCGACGCTCGTGCTCGGCGGCACCGGCCACCTCACCGACCAGCTGGAGGAGTTCGTCGAGTTGCTCGATATCGAGGACCAGGTGGAGTTCGTCGGCTACGTCCCCGAGTCGGAGCTGGGCGACTACTACGCCTCGGCGGATCTGTTCGTCTCGCCGTCGCTGGCCGAGCCGTTCGGGATCACCATCGTCGAGGCGCTGTCGGTCGGCACCCGCGTCGTCGCCAGCGAGTCGGGCGCCGCGGAGATCCTCCCCGACGACTGCGTGATCGAGGTCGAACCCGACTCCGACTCCATCGCCGACGGCATCGACGCGGGCCTGGCCGCCGACACGCCGCTGGAGTACGAGGAACGCACCTGGGAGACGGTCGCCGACGAACACGTCGCCTTCTACGAGGATATCCTGGCGGAGTGAGTCGGTCGCGCCGGTCGATTCGGGTCGCGGTTCAGCGCAGCAGTCGCACGTCCGTCACCGGTTCGGGGTGGACGATGCGGAACCCGTTCGCGGTCGGCGAGCGGCCGAGCGTCGCCGGCGCGCGCCGGCTGGACCCGTACGGGCTGTCGTCGGCGATGCCCTCGTAGGGGCTGTCCCCGCCCGCCGGGCGGTAGGGCGTCGCTTCCTCCTCCTCGTCGGTCCGCTCCGGCGGGAGGTAGATCCGCTCGCCCGACTCCGAGCGGACGACCGTCGCCACCCGGCGCTGGCCCGTCACTTCGATGGTCGTCCGCCCGTCCTCGATGTCGACATCTACCGAGACCGGTCCCTCGGCGTTCGCCCCGCTCATGTCTCGATTGCCGGCCGAGAGCGACTTAACTGTTCGCGTCGGTGTGGAACTGGCGCTCGAGACAGGTGGGGACTGTTGCGGTGCGGTCGGCGCGCGCTGGAGCGCGCGTTCATGCGCGCGACCGTAGCCGCGCGAGGGATGAGAGAGCGAGCGGAGCGAGTGAGCGAATCGGCTGGGGAGGTTCGTGGCCGTCTGCGGTTGCTGTGCGGGCCGGTCTGCGTTGCTGTCCTGGTGGACTGAAAGGGCGAGGCGCGCTCGCGTTCAATTTAGTCGCCTGAGCGGGCCACTATCCGAAGCGGCCCCTGGGCCGCGAGGATATCCCGCTCAGCGACCGCGAGCGGGCCGAGGGCTTTCAGCGCTCACTGTCGAGTGTGGTCGTCCAGTTCACCGTCGATCCGCGACAGACTCGACATCGTCGACAGAATCGCGCACACCGCAAACCCGAAGGGAGAGACGCGCGCAGGTAGGGGCATGCACCACCCGGGACCGCCGCGGTTCGTGGCCGTGGGCGACGAGGTCGAACTCGCGCCGCGCGAGCCCGACCCGGCGGCGACCTACGCCTGGACGGTCGCGGCCGCGCCCGCCGATTCGACGGCCACGCTGGGCGACGAGCCCGTCGAGTACTTCACCCCCGACGAGCCGGGCCGCTACGTCCTGGCGCTCGACGCGCCCGACGGCCGTCACGAACTGACCGTCCGGGCGTTCCCCGGCGGCCTCGCGGCCCCTGCCGAAGCGCCCGACTACGCCCGTTCCGGCGACGCGGCGACGACCGACGACGACACGACCCCCGCGGCCGACGGCACCAGCGGCGATGCCGACGACGGCTCGGACCGAGCCGACGACGACGCCGACGCCCCCGTCGACCCGGACGGCGGTGGCCGGCCGCGACTCACGCTCTCGGCGACGGTCGAAGGCGATACTGTCGTCGTCGAGACCCAGGCACAACCGCACCCCGACGGGACGGAGACGGCTGCTGACCTCGACGTAACCGTCCTGCTGGACGACCGCGACGACGTGGCGCGCGAGGACGTGCGGATCGAGGGCGGGACTGTCACCGTCCCGCTCGACGCCGTCTCCGACCGCGCCAGGGTCCACGCCGTCGCCGTCGGCCGCCACGGCTACAGCGTCCCCGACGCGGTCGACATCCGGCGCCAGGAAGATGGAACAGTCGCGGTCAATCGACCCTACGACCCGCCCGCGTGGGCCGAGGACGCGGTCATCTACGAGGTCTACGTGCGGACGTTCCCGGGGCAGGACAGCGACGCGGGGGAGCGCAGTGCCGCGGGGGAGAGCGGCGCCGACGCGGACGACCAGTCGGTCTTCGACGCCATCCGCGAGCGGGTGGAGTACATCGAGGGGCTGGGCGTCGACACGCTCTGGCTGACGCCCGTACTCGAGAACGACGACGCGCCCCACGGCTACAACGTCACGGACTTCTTCGCGCTCGCAGCGGACCTCGGCACGCGCGAGGACTACGAGCGGCTGGTCGAGGCGGCCCACGACCGCGGCATGCGCGTCCTCTTCGACCTGGTCTGTAACCACTCGGCGCGGGCCCACCCGTACTTCCAGGCGGCCGTCGCCGACCCGTCGAGCGAGTACCGCGAGTGGTACGAGTGGCGCGGGCCTGCCGAGCCCGAGACGTACTTCGACTGGGAGCTGATCGCCAACTTCGACTTCTCGCATCTGCCGGTCCGCCGGCACCTGCTCGACGCCGTCGACGAGTGGGCGCCGCTGGTCGACGGCTTCCGCTGCGACATGGCGTGGGCAGTCCCGGACTCGTTCTGGCGGGAGGTCCACGACCGGCTGAAGGCCCGCGACAGCGAGTTCCTGCTGCTCGACGAGACCATCCCGTACATCGCCGACTACCAGGCGGGGCTGTTCGACATGCACTTCGACTCGACGACCTACGCCGCGCTCCGCCGGGTGGGCAACGGCGAGCCAGCCGAGGCCGTCCTCGACGCCGTCGATGACCGCGCCCGCTCGGGCTTCCCCGACCACGCCGGGTTCATGCTCTACGCCGAGAACCACGACGAGACGCGGTACCTCGTCGAGTGCGGCCGCCCGGCGGCCGAGGCGGCGCTCGGTGCGCTCTTTACCCTCCCCGGCGCGCCGATGGTTTACGCCGGCCAGGAGTTCGGCCAGCGCGGCCGGCGCGACGACCTCGCCTGGGGCCACGCCGACGAGTCGCTGCGCGAGCACGTCCGCCGGCTGGCCGCGCTCCGGTGCGAGCGGCCGGCGCTGTCGGCCGACGCCGCGCTCGGCCGGGTCGACTACGACGTCCGGGAGGGGTGGGACGACCGCGTGGTCGCGTTCCGCCGGGAGTCAGGCGAACCCGACGACGCCGACGCGGTGGTCGTCGTCCTGAACTTCGGCGCGGAGCCGGCGACGGTCGCCGTCGACGCCGCGGCGGCCGAAACAGATGCGCTGACCGGCGAGCCGGTCGGGGAGTCCGGGGCCGACGGACTCCGGGTCGACAGCGTCGCGGTCGTCCCGGCGGACCCGGCTGAGACGCGCCGCTGACACCGGTGGTCGCTCGCGTACCGCCGAGGACCCGACCGCGGTTCGGTCGGACCGCTTCAGTCCGGCGATCCGTGCCCCCAGTGAACGCGTGGCAATGCCTGCGCCCGAGGCGGGATTTATATACGGAACGGGCGTGGTGACGGTATGCGGCTGACGACGGCGCTCGACGAGTACAAGCGTTCGCGCGGCGGGCGCTTCCCGGAGGAGACGAGGACGGTCGCCGGCGCCTTCTCGGGCCACGGCGACCGGCTGGTCCACGTGGACCCGAACGGGTCGCTGCGCGACTACTCCGCGCCGCTCTCGGGGTTGCACGGGATCGACCGCTCGAAGCTGGGGGTCCGGACCGACCGCGGCACCCGCTGGTTCGCCGACCTGGAGACGATCCGCCAGCACTACTACCGCGACACGCGCCTCGTCGAGACCGAGTACGACGCCGGCTCGTTCACCGTCCACCAGTACGACCTGACGCTGGGCCGGGCCCACGTCACCCACGTCGAACTCAGGGGCGCGGTCCCGCCCGAGGCCCGCCTCGTCGCCTTCCTCACGCTGGCGCCGGAGGGTGAGGAGGCCGGCGTCGGCGCCCTGGTCCACGACGAGGGCGGCCCCGCGGGCGCGGACGCCCTGGAGGTCTTCCATCGGACGGAACACGACTACCTGACCGCGTCGACGGGCATCGACGGGATCCACGGCCAGCGGCCCGAGCGGTTCGCGGAGATCCTCGACGACGACCCGGTCGACTTCCCGCGGGGTGAGGGCGAGCGCGCCTACGACCAGACGCGGATGACCGGCGACTTCGTCGTGACCGCGCCGCTCGAACGGGAGGGGCGGAGCAACCGGACGACGCTGGTCACCCAGCTGTCCGACCACCGCGAGATAGACAGGGGCGGGGCGCTGGCGGACCTGCGCGCCTGTGCGACCGACCACGCGAGCGCCGACGAACTCCGCGCGGCGGCCCGCGACCGGACGACCGTCGACGTGCCCGAGTCGACGCCACGGTCGGACCTGGTGCGGGCCGACCTGCGGGTGGCGGACCTGCTCGAAGGGGCGGCCGGCGCGCGGGTCGCCGCCCCCGAGTTCGACCCGTTCCACGCCAACTCCGGCGGCTACGGCTACGTCTGGTTCCGCGACGACGCCGAACTCGCCCGCCACGTCCTCGCGGCGGGCGACTCCCTCGACCTGTCGGTCGGCGGTCTCGTCGACCGGGCGGCCCACTTCTACTGCGAGGCGCAGCTCCCCGACGGGACCTGGCCCCACCGCGTGTGGGCGAGCGACGGCTCGCTCGCGCCCGGGTGGGCCAACGCGACCGTCGAGCGCACCGACGACGCCGTCGAGTACCAGGCCGACCAGACCGCCTCCGTGACGGCCTTTCTCGCGACGCTTTTGCGCGAGCGGCGGCGCGACCTCGACGACGACCTGACCGTCTCGATCCGCGAGACGGTCGCCGAGGCCGTCGACGCGCTCGCCCGGACCGTCGACGACGGGCTGCCAGAGCCCTGCCAGAACGTCTGGGAGGACGCCACCGGCCGGTTCACTCACACCGCGGCCACGTACGTCCAGGCGTTCGCGGCGGTCGCGCGGGCGCCCGTCGACCGCCAGCTGAGCGACCGGGCCCTGGCGACCGCCGAGGCGGTGCTCGACGGCCTCGACGACGTGTACGACGCCGAGCGTGGCGCCTACCCGATGCGGCTGGCCGGGGGCGAGGCCGACCGCCGGCTCGACGCGGCGACGCTCGCGCTCGCCGAGGCGGTCGCCGCCTACGACGCCGTCCCGGAGGCGACGCTTTCCGACGACCGCCTGGAACGGGTGGCCGACCACGTGGCGACGACGCTGGACGGCCTCTTCCGCAACCCGCCCGAAAGCGAAGTCGCCGGGCTCGTCCGCTACGAGGGCGACGACTGGCGCACCGCCGAGCAGGACCGCGAGAAGGTCTGGTCGGCGACGACGGGGATGGGCGCCGTCGCCGCCGCCGAGGTGGGCGTCCTCCTCAACGAGCGTGGCCGGGCGGGCGACGCCTACCTCGACCGCGCCGCGGACCTGTACGAACTGCTCGGCGCGGACGGCCCGCTGACGACCGACGCGGGGTATCTCGCCGAGCAGGCGTTCGACGACGGCGACCTGGACTGCGCGGCCCCGCTGGGCTGGTCGCACGCGCTCCGGCTGCGCGCGACCGCCCTCCTCGACGCCCAGGCGGCACTGCCCGCGCGCACCTCGGATATCGAGGGGCCGACCGACCGGATGCGGTGGACGACCGGCGAGAAGTACGGCGTCGGGACCGCCGCCGACCACGACGCCGCCGACCCCTCGCGGGTCTGGTTCACGCTCACCGAGGGCGCGATGACGGAGGTGCGGTTCCCGCAGGTCGACCTGATGAACCTCCGCACGCTCGACTTCCTGGTCAGCGACCGCGACGACGACGAGTACACGATCCGGACCCACAACGAGTCACGGGTCAGCGACGACACCGTCGAGCGCCGCGTCGAGCCGGTCGCCGACGACGCGCTGCTGTTCCGGCACGTCTTCACCGAGGCGGGTGACGGCCGCGGCCACGAGTGGGAGCTGACCGTCGAGTACGCGGCCGACCCCGACCACGACGCGGTGCTGGCCGACGTGGACTTCTCGGCGGCCGACGGCAACGACTACGAGGTGTTCGCCGTCGCGGACACGGCGCTGGTCAACAGCGCCCGGGCCGACCGCGGCCTGCGGCTGGGCGAGCCCGGCGGCCACCACCTCGTCGCCCGCGACCCGACCGCCTACACCGGCGACACGGCCGACCCGCTGCTCGTCGACGAGGACGGCGAGGGCTACTCCGTCGCGATGGCGATGGCCGCCCGCGACCGCTTCGAGTGGGCGACCGTCGGCGCCGCCGGCAGCGAGCCGCTACGGGCGCTGTTCACCGACGGCGCCCTCCCCGAACCGCGCGACGCCGTCGACAACGAGAGCGTCGTCCTCGTCGGCCGGCTGGGCACCGGCGACGCCGTCGACGCGGAGCTGGCGCTGGGGTTCGCTCGCGCCGCCGACACCGCCGCCGCGCTCGGCGAGGCCGACGGCGCGCTCGACCGCGGGTTCGAGACGGTCAGCGCCGAGTACGCCGGCACCTGGGCCGACTTCCTCGCCGACCGCTCGCTGCCCGACGCCGTCGCCGACGACCGCGACCTGGCGGCCCAGTACCGGACCGCGCTGATGACCCTCTACGCCGTCGAGGACAAGACCTACACCGGCGCCTCGATCGCCTCTCCGTCCGTCCCGTGGGGCGAGGCTGTCTCCGCCGACGAGCCGAAGGGCTACGGCTACAACTTCGTCTGGTCGCGGGATCTGTACCAGGTGTTCACCGTCTTCGAGGCGGTCGGCGAGCTCGACGTGGCCGCCGCCCAGCTCGCCTACATCTACGAGTACCAGCAGGACGAGGACGGGTTCATCCCGCAGAACACCTACGTCAACGGCATCACCCGCTGGGGCGGCGAGCAGATGGACAACATCTCCTTCCCGGCGGTGATGGCCTACCACCTCGCCGAGCGCGGGCTCGACTTCTCGGATGTGGACTACGACTACGAGCACGTCCGCCGGTCGGCCGACTACGTCGCACGCAACGGCCCCGAGACCGCCCAGGAGCGCTGGGAGGAGGAGTCGGGCTACTCGCCGTCCTCGATCGCCGCCGAGATCGCGGGGCTGGCCTGCGCGGGCAAGCTCGCGGTCGACACCGGCCACGAGGCCGACGCGCTCGTCTGGACGGCGCTGGCCGACCAGTGGGTCAACAACGTCGAGAGCTGGACCGCCACGGAGACGGGGACCGAGCGCCACGAGAACACCCCCTACTACGTCCGCGTGACCCGCGACGGCGACCCCGAGGCCGGCCACCTCCGGACGCTCGCCAACGCCGGCCCCACGCTCGACGAGCGTGACATCATCGACGGCGGCTTCCTCGACCTCGTGCGGCTCGGCATCAAACCCGCCGACGACGAGGTGGTCCGCAACTCCGTCGCCGAGGTCGACGACACCATCCGCGTCGACGCCGGCTCCGCGGCCGGCTTCTACCGCTACAACGGGGACGGCTACGGCGAACGCGAGCGCGGCGACGTGGGCGGACCGTGGTCGGTCGAACACAAGGGCAAGGGCCGGCTGTGGCCCCTCCTGACCGGCGAACGTGGTGAGTACGAACTCCAGCTGGACGACCCCGACCTGGCCCCGGAGGACTGCCTGCGGGCGATGCAGGAGTTCGCCAACTCCGGGCGGATGATCGCCGAGCAGGTGTGGGACCGCGAGCACGCCACCGACTACGACTGGGCGTTCGGCGAGGGGACCGGCTCGGCGACGCCGCTGGCGTGGTCGATGGCCCAGTACGTCCGGCTCGCCCACGGCGTCAGTGCCGGCGAGCCCGTCGAGACGCCCGCCGTCGTCCACGAGCGCTACCGAGAGGAACGACTCCAGGAGCCCGACCGCAGCCCCGCGCTCCGCGTGAACACGGAGTTCCGCGGGGACCAGCTGGTCGTCTCCGGCGAGACGACCGGCGAGCGCGTCGCCGTCAAGACGCCCGTCGACAGCGCCCTCGTCGAACCCGACGGCACCGAGTTCGAGACGACCGTCGGGATCGAACGCGGCCAGAACCAGGTGATCGTCGCCGCCGGCGCCGCCGACGTGGAGGCCTCGGGCACGACGGTCCGCCGGCTGCAGCTGTAGCGGCCCGCGACCCCGGTCGTCTCGGCCCGTCGGACTTTTCCCCGGGCCGAACCCTCGTCGTACCATGACCGACGAGCGCGACCCGGAGGCGACTCTCGACGAGTGGAAAGAGGCGATGGGGGCCGAACACGCCGAGGCAATCGCGAACCCCGACCCCGACGAGGACCACCGCATCGAGGGCGTCACCCAGGTCAACCACCGGGTCACTTTCGAGTACGACCCCGACACCGACTCGCTGGAGCGCGACGAGGTCGAACGGGTCGACGAGCTGAGCGACCCCGAGTTACGTTCCTGCTCGTGCGGGGTCCGCGGGATGACGCCGGAGGAAGCCCGCGAGCACGTGCGAGCGGCCCGTGAGAGGAGCGGCGAATAGCGACACCGTTGTCGACGACAGCGGGGGGCGACGACAGCGGGGGGCGACGACAGCGGGGGGCGACGACAGCGGGGGGCGACGACAGCCGGGCGACGACAGCGGGGGGCGACGACAGCGGGGGGCGACGACAGCCGGGCGACGACAGCGGGGGGCGACGACAGCCGGGGGCGACGACCGGAGCCGGTCACTCCCCGGCGTCGAATCGACCCTGAAAGGTGATCTCCCCGAGCGGTTTCCGGCCGTTCGGGACCTCCCGCTCCCGGAGGTCCTCGGGCAGCGTCTCCGGGTCGGCCCGGTGGCCGACCGCGACCATCGCCTCCACGTCGAACTCCTCGGGCACGTCCAGTCGCTCGCGGGCGGCCTCGTGGTCGAACCCGCCGATGGGGTGGGTCGCCAGTCCCCGCCGGGTGGCCTCCAGCGCGAGGTTCTGCCAGGCGGCCCCGGTGTCGAACGAGTGGCTGCCCGCCGGCTCGCCGTTGTAGTCGAAGGTGGTCTTCGAGACGACGACCAGCAGCGCGCCCGCGTCGGCGGCCCACGTCCGGTTGCCCTCGGCCAGCAGGTCCAGGTAGCTCTCCCACTCCTCGTCGTCGCGCTCGGCGTAGCCGAACCGCCAGTGCTGGTTGTTGCGCGAGGACGGCGCCCACCGGGCCGCCTCGAACAGCGCCCGCAGGTCCCCGTCGGCGACAGTCTCCCCGGTCATCGCCCGCGGCGACCACCTGTTGACGAACACGGGCGCCACGTCGTGGTCCGGGTCGCGATTCTCGGCCACCTCCGGCGTGAACTCGGTCAGCGGCGACCGCTCCGCGGCCACCGCCTCGCCGCCGTCCGTCACTGTTCGCCCCTCGCCGCCGTCGTCGGAACCGCTCGAAGCGTCGGTCATCTCGTGTGAACCGTCGTGCTGTGTCCGGATAAGTATCAGCTATCGGATGTGCTACCCCGTTGGACGGACCGAACCGGGTTACACACTGCAACCGGGTACTGTCGTGCAACCGCACGAGGTGCGGTGTCCCCGCGCCGCGCGACGGTCCGTCACTCTTCGGACTCGTACTCCTGGTAGATGACGTGGCCGCAGGCCTTGCAGTGGGAGGCGTCGGGGTCGTGACCGGTGAGTCCGCAGTCGGGGCAGGTGGCCGGCACCTTGTCGTCGCTGGTCCAGGCGCGGACGATCTTGCTCGCCTGCCAGGGGATGAGGATGATCGCCGCGAGGATGCTGGCGACCGTGACCCATCGCCCGGCCGAGGTCACCGGGACGATGTCGCCGAAGCCGGTCGTCGACAGGGTGATCACCACGTAGTAGAAGGCGTCGCCGAAGTGCCGGACACCGGGGTTGGCACGGACCTCGGCGGTGTAGAACAGCCCCGCGGAGACGAACAGAACGACCAGCACCGTCAACAGCAGCTTCATCGCGCGGAGCGCGCCGCCGGAGACGGTGCCGAAGAAGAACTCCTCGTCGCGGGTGAACCGGTAGAACCGCAGGACGCGAACCACCCGGAGCACCCGCAGGAACCCGGCGCTGGCCACGACCGCCGGCACCGGGTAGAGGATCACCAGGAACGTCGGGACCACGGACAGCAGGTCGACGACCGTGTAGGGGTCGGCCGCCTCCGACAGCCGGTCCCGGGCGCCGTAGAGTCGCAGGACGTACTCCGCTGCGAAGACCGTCGCGACGACGACCTCCAGGTCCCAGAGGCGCGCTCGCGTTCCCGGAGCTATCGGGTAGGTCTGTGCGACGAACACCGCGACGAACACCAGGTTCAGGGCGAGCAGCCCGATATCGATGGCCTTGCCCAGCGGCGTCCGGTGGTCGAGCAGGTAGAAGCGCACCCGCTCCCGGGGGCCGTCCGGTTGACCGGGGTCTTTCGGTGACCCCCGCTCCGCTGGTGGATCGGAGTCCTCCGGCGGCCCCGGATCCTCCGGTGGGCCGGCGCCGACGCTGCTCATACCCGTTCGAGCGGCCGAGCGCTAATGAAACTCGTCACTCGGAGCGGCCGCTCCGTCGGAGCGAGCGTCCTGCGGTGCCGTCGCTCGCCGGCGAACTGTCGTGAGAAGCGAGATGCGTCCGGTCGCCGTCAGGCGACGGTCCGAACCTCGGTCAGGCGCGGACGACGTTCGTCGCGCGCGGGCCCTTGGGGGCGTCTTCGATCTCGAAATCTATCTCGGTTCCTTCCGTCAGATCCTCGCCGCCAACGTCCTCCATGTGGAAGAATACGTCGTCGTCAGAGTCCTCGGTGTCGATGAAACCGTAACCGCCAGTGTCGTTGAAGAAGTCGACCTTACCGTTTGCCATTGCGAGTAGACGGATGCCCGGTATACGGATAAGTTTTCCGTATTTGTGCGGATAAAGCCGCAATTCGAAAACGAACGTGTTCTATATTCGTGTTCAGAACTCGAATGTCCAGAGTGAGTGCTTTCTCCCGGATCGGTGACCGATCCGGCGGGTCACGGGCGGGGTTCGACGGGATCTACAGTTCCCGCGGTCGTCGCGGTCGGTTGCCGTCGCCCCGGGCGGCCGGCGCCGTGGGGTCGGTCCGGCCGAGCCCGACGGGACTATACGTCCGCCACTCGTCGTCCCACTGTGGATTCTCACGACGTTCGGCGCCAGTGGGCCGACCGGTCCGGCGAGTACTCGCCGGCGTACTACGCCCACTACGGCCCCGACGAGACGAGCGAGTCGGTCCGCGAGATCCTTCGCGACCGCGTCGGCCGCGACGCGGCCGTGCTGGAGCTGGGCTGTAGCTCCGGGCGCCACCTCTCGCACCTGTTCGACGACGGCTTCACCGACCTCTCGGGGGTCGAACTCAACGACGAAGCCTTCGACGTGATGGCCGACCATTACCCCGACCTGTGGGAGGCCGGCAGCTTCTACGCCGACGCCATCGAGGACGTGGTCGGCGACTTCGACGACGACGCCTTCGACGCCGTCTACTCCGTCGAGACGCTCCAGCACGTCCACCCCGACGCCGAGTGGGTGTTCGCCGAGATCGCACGGGTCGCCGGCGACGTGCTCGTCACCGCCGAGATCGAGGACGACGCCGAAGACGCCGAGCGCGTGGAACGCGACGAGGACCCCGACGTGAACTTCGTCCGCGACGAGTTCCCGCTGTACTACCGCGACTGGGGCGAGATATTCGGCGGTCTCGGCCTCGAACAGGTCGACCGCCGGGACGTGAACCGCGACACGGTCCGGGCGTTCCGCGCCCGGTGAGCGGTCGGTCGGTCAGAGACTGGCCTCGGTGTCGCGACTCGCAGTCTACCTAAAATGTGTTCAGCGCGCCTGTAGGTCTCGCTCGTTCCGTTACTGCTCGTCCAGCATCTGGATGCCGCGCTCCACGACCGCCTCAGTCACGAAGAGACTCGTCTCGCGCTGGAGTGCTCGCATACGGGATGGCGCTTCGTCTCTATCGAGCGATCCGCGACCGTAACCGAGCGCGATGACGCCGATAGAACCGCGTACTTCGACGCCCGCGTCGGATGCCGTCTCTCGGGCGGCGAGGTCGTCGGTCAGGAGAACGGCTCCCCGCTCTTCAGCGACCGCAATCGCCGCGCGTTCTCCGGCGTCCAGTTCTTCAGTGCCGACTCGGCTCTCGTCGGCTTTGACGAGTTCGTACGAGAGGTTGTCCAACCCGTCCGGAACGCCACCGGCGTCTACCTCCGTGTAAACCATCTCCGGAACGAGAAGTGTGTCAAAGGTCGCGAGCAGTTCGAGCGAGTCGATTTCGGCGAGATGAATGAGCGGTCCCGCGTCCGAAACCGCTGCGAGCGTCACGCGTTCAGGCCCCAGTCGACGTCTTCCTCGACGACATCACGCTCTCGCTCCGCTCGCTCGACTTTCGTCCGCCCGACGTGCTCGACGGCTTCCTCGCGGTCGAGTTCCCCGTCGAGATACTGGGCGAGCACGAGGTCCTCCCACAGGTCTTCGAGACCGCGTTCGAGCGCCCGCTCGAACACCTCGGACTCCGGAAGACCGCGGGCCTCGGCGATTTCTCGAACCCGGTCGGAGATCTCGGCGGCCATATCGTACGATTGCTCGGCAACGTTCTTAAATCCGTGTCCGCCCGCCCGGCATAGATCTGACCAGGGCCCCTGTCTCCTGTGGCCGCGACTAGATGCCCTTGGAAACGTCGTCTTCCCTCGAAACAGTGGCCTCGGTACTCATAGGGGTCGTCACCGCCGGGTCGTCAGGCCGGCTCGGAACCGCGGGTCGTCATCGGCCGGGCGGACGTAGGCGGCCGTCCGGCAAGTCGGTTTCCACCGCGGACGACGATACGCCAACCGAGCCGTCGGCGAGTAACCTCCGATTTCCGGGCGTAACCCACGGTTGTCACGCCGTCGAACGCGATAACCGCTGGTTTCGTCGGCTACCCGGCGGCTAACTAAGCCCGTGCCGTCGCAAGGGTGCGTGCATGGAAACACAAGGCCAACAGCAGGAAGCGATGCGAGCGGCGGAGGACACAGGAACCGACCCGGCTGTGATCCTCGCGGCGGGGTCGGTCGCCCTGTCGTGGTTCTTCTTCTACGCGAAGGGGGACAAGGAGCAGGGCCTGTTCGTCGGGCTCTGGCCGCCGACGATCCTGGCGTTCGCGAGCTACTTCGAACAGACGAGGATGAGCGACATGGTCGAGCGGGCGACCGGCCGCGACACCCTCGTCGGGCGCGTCGAGCGGATGGTCCAGAGCCGCACGGAGTAGCGACCCCCTGAGCGTCGCCCCCGTATCGACGCCCACACCGGCCCCGTGGTACTGTCAGGCTTCCCGGCGGCCGGTTCCTTTTCGCGGTTCGTCACCGGCGAGCGGCGGGACTCGCCGGAGCGGAGCCACGCCGGCCGCCTCCGCCGTCGCCGCGGTCTGTGACACCACGCCACCCCACCGGGAGAGCTAAACCGGGAGCGGAGCTATCCCCGGCCATGCTGGAGGTGGACGGGAGCGACGGGGGCGGCCAGTTGGTCCGGAGCGCGCTGACGCTGTCGATGCTCGACGGGGTCGCCGTCGAGATCGACGACGTGCGCGGCGACCGATCGGAACCCGGGCTGAAGGCCCAGCACCTCGCCGCGGTCGAGACGGCCGCGGCGGTGGCGGACGCCGAGGTCGAGGGCGCCGAACTGGGTTCGGAGACGGTCACCTTCGAACCGGGGCCGGTCTCGGGCGGCCGCTACGAAGCCGACATCGGGACCGCCGGGAGCGTGACGCTGCTGTTCGACACACTGTTGCCGCTGGCGACGGCGATCGACGAGCCGCTGTCGGTCACGGCGACCGGCGGGACCGACGTGACGTGGTCGCCGCCGATGGCCTACTACCGCGCCGTCAAGCTCCCCCTGCTCCGTCAGTTCGGGCTCGCGGCCGCCGTCGAACTCGACCGCACGGGCTTCTACCCGGCGGGCGGCGGCCGCGCGACGCTGCACCTCTGGCCGTCGGAACTGTCGCCGCTGGACCTCGATTCGCCGCTGGAACCGACCGCCGCCCGGGTCTACTCGAAGGCCGCGGCGGACCTGGCCGACGCCGAGGTGGCCGACCGCCAGGCCGACGCCGCGACCGACGCCCTCGCCGACCTCGGGGTCGAACCCGTCGAACACCGGACCGCCTCCGTCGCCAGCGACAGCCCCGGCTCGGTCCTGGTCGTCCGACTGGACGGCGCTCCCGTCGCGGACGGGACCGAGGGGAGACGACGGCCGCTGGCCGGCTTCGACGCCTACGGCGCGCCGGACAAGCGGTCCGAGGCGGTCGCCGCCGAAGTGACCGACCAGGTCCGGCGCTTCCGCGGGCGCGGCGCCGCCGTGGACCCCCACATGGCCGACCAGTTGCTCGTCTTCCTGGCGCTCGCGGGCGGCCGCGTCGCGGTCCCGGGCGTCTCCGACCACGTCGCCACCAGCCGCGAACTGCTGGCGGCGTTCGACCGGCGGGTCGCCGTCCACCGGTCCGGCCCGGCGCCCGTGCTCGTCGCTGATCGGTAGCTGACACGTTTCGAAACGGGGGGACAGGCGGACGGAACGACGGTGAACGGTCCCGGAACGGCTCTCCGGTATCTGACCTGTCGAGCTTCCGTGATGAAAACCCTTTTGCGCGTCTATCGACAGGGGCGACACGACCGAATGTCCGAGGGCACCACCGTCGCAGTCGCCGACCGGGTCGACGAGGTAGAGGCGCCGCTCCGGCGCGTATTCAGGGAGTACGGCCTGCCGCGGATCCACTGGTTCGCCGTCGCGGTGGCGATGAACCTGGTGGCGCGCCTCTCCAGCCTCGTCCCGCCGCTGGTGCTCGGGACGGCCATCGACGCCATCTTCAGCGGGACGAACGCCTACTCGCTGCCGCTCGTGCCCGGCGGCTGGCTCCCGACCGAACCGAGGGCGCAGTTCTGGTTCTCGGTGTACCTGATCGTCGGCGCGTTCGTCGTCACCGCGGTCACGACGTGGGCGCAGGCGATCACGAGCGACATCTTCGCCCACCGCTCGCTGCACGCCGTCCGCGTCGACACCTTCCGGAAGATGCAGGAGCTCGACATGGCCTTCTTCGACGAGCAACAGACCGGCGAGGCCATGTCCATCCTCAACCAGGACGCGACCAACCTCGAACGCTACCTCGACCAGGCGCTGAAGAACGGCTTCCGCCTGGTCATCATGGTCGTCGCCATCGGCGCCCTGCTGCTCTCGATGAACTGGCAGCTCGCCCTCGTCACCCTCGTCGGCGTGCCGCTGATGACCCTCTTCACGGTCTGGTTCAGCCGCCGCGTCGCGCCGCGGTACGACGCCGTCCGCTCCAGCGTCGGCGACCTGAACACCCGCCTGGAGAACTCCATCGGCGGGATGCAACTCGTCAAGACCTCCAACACCGAGGAGTTCGAGACCGACCGCGTCGAGGAGGCCTCCTGGAACTTCTACACGACGAACATGGACGTGCTGAAACTCGCCTTCCTCTACCGGCCGGGGATGCGCCTGCTCGCCGGCCTCTCGTTCGTCGCCACGTTCGTCGTCGGCGGCCTCTGGCTGTTCTCGGGGCCGCCGCTCTTTTTCTCCGGCGACCTCACCGTCGGCGACTTCGTCGTCTTCATCTTCCTCACCCAGCGGTTCATCGACCCGCTCGCCCAGATCTCGAACAT
This sequence comes from Halosimplex halobium, assembly GCF_051414055.1. NCBI lineage: Archaea > Methanobacteriati > Methanobacteriota > Halobacteria > Halobacteriales > Haloarculaceae > Halosimplex > Halosimplex halobium. The sequence goes on along the minus strand of NZ_JBLKNX010000005.1, from coordinate 80,032 downwards.
CATCGACTGGTTCGAGAACGCCCGCGCCTCCGGCAAGCGCATCTTCGGCCTCATGGACACGCCCGTCCGCATCGAGGACTCGCCCGACGCCGTCGAACTGGAGTCGGTGCGCGGCGAGGTCGCCTACGACGACGTGACCTTCAGCTACGACGGCGAGGAGACCGTCCTCCGGGACGTGAGCTTCGAGGCCGACGCCGGCGACACGGTCGCGTTCGTCGGCCCCACGGGCGCCGGCAAGTCGACGGCGGTCAAGCTTCTGATGCGCCTCTACGACGTGGACGAGGGCGCCATCAGCGTCGACGGCCACGACATCCGCGACGTGACCGTCGGGAGCCTCCGGGAGTCCATCGGCTACGTCAGCCAGGAGACGTACCTCTTCGACGGGACCGTCGCCGAGAACATTCGCTACGGCGAGTTCGACGCGTCCCGCGACGAGATCGTCGAGGCGGCGAAGGCCGCGGAGGCCCACGAGTTCATCACGGACCTCGCGGACGGCTACGACACGCAGGTCGGCGAGCGCGGCGCCCGCCTCTCGGGCGGCCAGCGCCAGCGGATCTCCATCGCCCGCACCGTCCTCCAGGACCCCGACATCCTGATCCTCGACGAGGCGACCTCCGCCGTCGACACCGAGACCGAGGTCCTCATCCAGCGTTCGCTCGACCGGCTGGCCGCCGACCGTACGACCTTCGTCATCGCTCACCGCCTCTCGACGGTGACTGACGCCGAGACGATCCTCGTGCTGGAGGAGGGGCGGGTCGTCGAGCGAGGCACCCACCAGGAACTGCTGGGGGCAGACGGCCTCTACGCCAACCTCTGGGCGGTCCAGGCCGGCGAGATCGACGACCTCCCCGACGAGTTCGTCGACCGCGCCCGCGGCGACGCCTGACCCGTCGCTGCGACCGAGGGTCGTCGGGCGCTACGGCTCCGACTGACAGGACCCTGTCACGGGTATCGGCGAGGAGCACTCAAGTAGCGAGCGGCTTCGACAGGCCGTCCGAGCGCGAATTCGACCGCAATTCGGGGGAATTTGGGTCCCAGGTCGGAAAACCGTCTTGTAGGGATCGCGACCTGTCTCCGCGTGGACGCCAGTCCGGGAATCTCGACCGATGCCAGCCTGCGCACACTGCGGTACGCACGTCTCGGAACAGTTCGCACGCGTCTTCGCCGACGAGGACGGCGAGGTCCACGCCTGTCCGACCTGCTCGGCCAACAGCGGGATCGCGGAAGTCTCCAGGGAACGAGCGGGGGAGGCCTGACCGGCGGTCGAAGCGGCCCGATCCCACCGTCCGGTCAGTAGGCCGGCTCTGATACGTCAGTACACGGCCGCCCGGATCTCCTCGTCGAGGTCGTCGAACTCGGCGAGGTAGTCGCGGCGCTCCTCGCGGAGGTCGGCGATGTGTTCGTCGGCGTCGTCGAGGGCATCGCCCACGTCGAACCGGCTCACGTCGAGCCCCGGGACGGCGTCGGGGACGGTCAGCCCCGTCGTCGAGTCGTCGGCCCACTCGATGCGGCCGCGGCTGACCTCCCTGAGGAGCGTCACCGTGTCGTCGACGCCGATGTCGCGGTCGCCGACGGTCCCGGTGTTGAGCAGGTACGCGTCGACGTCGAGGTCGGCGACGAGGTCGCGGAAGCGGTTGCCCTCCTCGCCCTCGGAGCCGATGATGAAGGGGTTGGTCCCGACGACGCGGATGGCCTCGCCTGCGCTCGACGGGTCGCCGGCGCTGGTCTGGACGGACTCGCCGAGCATGAACGCGGCGGCGGCCTCCTCCGGCGAGAGCTTCGCCAGCGGCGGCATCGCCGGGTTCCGCGTGATGAAGAACACCTGGTCGACCGACTCGAGGTCGATCTCCTCGTCGGCCGAGGGGAGGTGTTCGCGCCGGACGACGGCGCGGGCGTTGGCGGTGTGGGCGTCGCTGTCGAAGTCGACCGTCCCGTCCTCGTCGACGTCGACGTTCTCCAGGACGGCCGACTCGTGGGTCGCGGCCTCGTAGAGCGCCGGCTGCTCCTCGCGGTCGAGGCCGATGGTCTTGATGAACAGGCCCTCGCCCTCGCTGCCGGCGACGGTGCCGTCCGGGCGCAGCGCGCACACGTCGTCCTGCAGCATCGTCGCGTCCTCGGGCTCGTCCAGCCCGAGGCCGTGGGCGGTCAGCGTCGACTTGCCGGTGCCCGAGAGCCCGAGGAAGACCTGGCCGACCGTCTCAAGGTCCGCCTCCTCGTCAGTCTCGGCGTCCCCGGTCTCGCCGTCGCCGGGTTCGAGGCGGACGCGCTTGGTCCCGGCGTGGAGGCCGAGCCCGCCCTGGCGCTTGGCGTCGAACATAAAGAGTCGCAGGAACGACTTCTTGGCCTCGCCGGTGTAGTCGGTGCCGCGGACGGCGGTGAACCCCTCCTCGGGGAGCACGCGGATGGCCACCTCGTCGGCGTCGGGCACCTGGACGGTCGTGAAGTCCGGGTCGGCGCCGTCGGGCGCGGGTTCGAAGAGGTTGGCCCAGGTCAGCGCGATGCGGCTGAACTCCTTCGGGACGTAGTAGCGACAGACGTAGGTGTTGTCGGGATGGCGGCCGAGCTTGCGGTCCAGACAGACCATCTCGCGGTCGCCGGCGGCCTCGACGACCCGCTCGACGTGTTCGTAGTCGGCGGGACCGAACTCGGTATCGAGCGCGTTCTCCGTCCGGTCGGCGTTGCGCGACCGGTGCTCGCTCGTGTACGACGGGGAGCCGTACTCCGTCGTCGTCTCCCCCTCGCGCGCGAACTCGCGCAGCGTCGCCAGCGAGGGGTCGTAGGCGACGTTGTCCGCTGTCCGGGGGTCCGCGAGCGCCGCGGTCGGCGACTCTATCGCCGTCCCGTGTTGTGACATCGTACCCGATCGATCACATCCGTCCGTGATAAAGGTGTCATATTCACCGTTCGTTTGCTAATCACCGTCATAGAATAAATTATTAAATACCGAGTAAATCGTTTCCCGGTTCGCAATTCTTTCCTGGGCCACCGCTCAGTCGTCGGACTCGACCCGTTCGCGGGCGGCGGCGACGACGAGCGGGAGGGTGATCGTCGCGTCGGCGTAGACGGAGGCGTTACGGGCCGCCTTCTCCAGTTTCCCCCACGAGCGCGCCTCGTCGAGCGTCGCGCCGGACAGGCCCCCCGTCTCGGGGGAGTCCATCGTCAGCTGGACGGCGTAGTCGTAGGCGTCGGGCGCCACCAGCATCGTCTGGAGCGTGTAGTTCTTCGGGACGCCGCCGCCGACGACCATCGCGCCGGCCTTCTCGGCGTCGAACGCCTGGTCGGTAATGGTCGTCATGTCGGCCAGCGCGTCCAGCGTGAACTCGCTCGTCTGGGAGTACATCCACGCCTGCAGGCCCAGCACGGAGTCCTGTACGGCGGGGCAGTAGATCGGTACGTCGTTCTCGTAGGCCGCTGCGGCGACGCCCGGGCCCTCCTCGACGCCCTCGGCCTCGTTGACCTCGGCGTTGGCCCGGCCCAGTTCCTCGGTGAACCGCTGGATGCTGACCGCCCCTTCCTCCTCGCACTCGGCTTCGAGCGGCGGAAAGACCTCGTCGCGGAGGTGGTTCTCGAACAGCGCGAAGTGCTCCTGGGGGAGGTAGACATTATAAATGCGGTCGACGCCCTCGTCGCGGAGGCGCTCGTCGTGCTCGCGCTCGGTCTTGCCCTCGGCGTGGACCTGCCCGTGGTGGTGTTTGCCGCCGATGGCCTCGATGGCGTCGTGGGTGAGGTTCGCGCCGGTCGTGACCAAGGCGTCGATGTGGCCGTCGCGGACGAGGTCGGCGACGATGCGGCGCATCCCGGTCGGGACCATCGCGCCGGCGAGGCCGAAGAAGTTGGTCACCTCGTCGTCGCCGAGCATCTCGGCGTACACGTCGACGGCCTCGTGGAGCGCGCTCGCGCCGATGCCGGCGTCGCCGTACTCGTCGGCGAGTTCGCCGACGGTCATGCCCGCCCGCGCCTCCGCGTGACCGATCGGGTCGTGCTCGAACGTCTCTCGGGGCGTCTCGTCGGTCATCGCTCGTCCGTCGGCCGCCCGCGCGCTTCAAGCCCGCGATCCGGAGTGGTCGCGGGAAACACCGAAATGGGTGGCTTCCTTGCTACCGGCATGGACGCGAGGGGCGACGCGGTCCTGCCTGAGTCGCGCGAGCGCCGCCTGCGGGCGGGCGTCACGACGGTCGGCGACCGGGACGTGCTCGACGTTCGGACGCCGATCACCGGCGAAGTGATCGGTGCGGTCCCGTCCTGCACCGCCGAGGACGTGGCGGCGGCCGTCGACCGCGTGAGAGCGGCCCAGGCTGACTGGGCGGCCAGACCTGTCGCCGAGCGCGCGGAAGTCCTCCGGCGGGTCGCAGACACAGTGACCGCGAACCGTTCGGAGTTGCTCGATATCGTGCAGGTCGAGACGGGGAAGGCGCGGTTCGACGCGCTGGAAGAGGTCCTCGACGTCGTCGCCACGGCCGACTACTACGCCCGCGAGGGGCCCGGCCACCTCGAGTCGGGCGAGCGGACGGGCGCGATCCCGGGGCTCACGCGCGCAGTCGAACACGTCGAGCCGGTGGGCGTCGTCGGCTGTATCGCGCCGTGGAACTACCCGCTCACGCTCGCGGTCTCGGATCTCCTGCCCGCGCTGCTGGCCGGCAACGGCGCCGTCCTCAAGCCCGCGGAGGCGACGCCGTTCTCGGCGCTCGCGGCGGTCGAACTGCTCGAATCCGCGGGCATCCCGGAGGGACTTCTCCAGGTGGTCACCGGCGACGGCGAGCGGCTGGGCGAACCGCTGATCGCGCGGGTCGACCACCTCCGGTTCACCGGCAGCACCGAGGTCGGTCGAGAAGTGGCGGCGCTGGCCGGGGAGCACCTGATCGACGCCTCACTCGAACTCGGCGGCAAGAACCCCGCCGTCGTCCTCGACGACGCCGACCTGTCGAAGGCGGTCCGCGGGCTGGTCAACGGCTGTTACGCCAACGCCGGTCAGCTCTGCATCGCGACCGAGCGCGTCTACGTCGACCGCTCGCTGTTCGACGAGTTCCGCGAGCGGTTCGTCGCCGCGACCGAGCGACAGTCCCTCGGCGTCGGCCTCGGCTGGGGACCGGACGTGGGCTCGCTGATCGGCGGGGACCAGCTCGACACCGTGGAGTCCCACGTCGCGGACGCCCGCGAGCGCGGCGCGACCGTCGAGACCGGCGGCGAGCACCGGGAGGACGTGGGGCCGTGGGTCTACGAGCCGACGGTGCTGACCGGCCTCCCGGACGACGCCACGGCGGCGAACCGGGAGACGTTCGGGCCGGTCGTCTCGCTCGTCCCGGTCGACGGCGTCGACGAGGCGGTCGAACGTGCCAACGACACCGACTACGGCCTCCACGCGAGCGTCTGGACCGGCGACCCCGCCCGCGGCGAACGGGTCGCCCGCCGGGTCGAGGCCGGGACGGTCTCGGTCAACGACGGCTACCGGGCGATGTGGGCCTCGACGGACGCGCCGATGGGCGGCGTCGGCGACTCCGGCGTCGGCCGCCGCCACGGCCGCGAGGGGATCCGCGACTACACCGACTCGCGGACGGTCGTCACCCAGCGCGGCCACCCGCTCGCCTTTCCCGACGCCGTGCCCGACCGACTCGCGGCCGCCGCCACGACCGCGTCGCTCCGCCCGCTGCGCTGGCTGCGGAACCGCTCGCTCCCCGGCCCGTGGGGGGAGTGACCGTGCGACTGCTGACCGGCTTCCCCGGGTTCCTCGGCTCCGCGCTCGTCGAGCGGCTGCTCGAACGGAGCGACGAACCCGTCGCCTGTCTCGTGCAGGCGCAGTACCGCGAGGCGGCCGCCCGGCGAGCCGCCGCCCTGACCGACGCCGCCGGCGTCCCGCGCGACCGGGTCCGCCTGGTCGAGGGCGACATCACCGACCCCGAACTCGCGGTCGACGACTACGAGCGACTCTGCCGCGAGGCGCGGGTCGTCTACCACCTCGCCGCGGTCTACGACCTCGGGGTCGCCCGCCCGCTCGCCGAGCGGGTGAACGTCGACGGGACGCGCCACGTCCTGGACTTCGCGGCCAGGGCCGACGCCGACCGGTTCCACCACGTCAGCACCTGCTACGTCAGCGGTCGCTACGACGGGACCTTCTCCCACCGGGATCTGGTGGTCGGTCAGTCCTTTCACAACCACTACGAGGCCACCAAGTTCGCGGCCGAGCGGCTGGTCCGCGAACGGATGGCCGACGGGCTGCCCGCCACCGTCTACCGCCCGGCCATCGCAGTGGGCGACAGCCGGACCGGGGAGACACAGAAGTTCGACGGTCCGTACTACCTGCTGAAGCTGGTCCTCCGGCAGTGGCCCGTCGCAGTCGTGCCCGTGCCCCTCCGGCCGTCGGCGACGCGGCTGAACGTCGTCCCCCGGGACTTCGTGGTCGACGCGATGGCCGCGATCTCCGCGCGCGAGGATTCGGTGGACGAGACCTACCAGCTCTGCAACCCTCACCCGCCGACGATACGGGAACTCGTCCGGACGCTCGCCCGGGCGGCCGGGCGGCGCGCAGTTCTCGCGCGCGGGACGACGAAACTCGCCCGACTCGCGACCGAGCGGGTCCCCGGCGTCGCCGACGGGCTCGGGATCGAACCCGCGGCGCTCCCGTATCTCTCCCAGCCGACGACCTACACCGACGAGAACACGCGCCGGGCGCTCGCCGAGACCGACGTGCGCTGTCCGCTCTTCTCCTCGTACGCCGACCGGCTGGTCGCGTACGCTCGCGAGCACCTCGACGAGGGCGCGGGCGCGATGGCCTGATACGGATTATTGCAAGCGTTTACCGGTTCGACCGCACGCAGTCGTGCGGTCGATCCCGGAATGACTTGCAATAATCCGTATGACCGGACCGGCGCGGTCGACCGCCTGCCGGCCTACTCGACCGCGAGCGCCGCGTCGCAACACGACGAGCGGTACTCCTCGGCCCGGCGGACGAGTTTGCACTCGCGGTAGCGTCGGGCGACCAGCGCGTCACACGCTTCGCACCGCACCACGTACTTCGGGTCGGAGAACGTCTCGCAGTGGACCTCCGTGTCGAGTTCCCGGGCCCGTTGCTTGAACGCCCGCCCGTGGCCCGTCGTGCCGCAGCGCTGGTACTGTTCGAGGTGGACGAGTTCGTGCCGCAGCGTCGACTCCCACTCAGCGCGGTCGAAGGCCTCGAAGGCGTCCCACGTCAGCGACAGCGTCACTGGAAAGGGGCGGCCGTCGGCGACGCGCCCGCCCGCGGCCTCCGCGCTGTCCCAGTCGATGGGTGTCCCGACTTCCGCCGCGGGGATCTTCGGGCGCTTGAGCGCGGCGGCGCGCCGTTTCGCCCGGGTCGACACCACCCACTCGACGAGGTCGAAGCGTACGTCGACCAGCCACTCCCGACGAACGTCCCTGCAGTACTCCCGGGACCACGCCACGAGGGCGTCGTGAGTCTCGATGTCGTCGTACGACGGCGCCGTCACGATAGGGGTGAGAATGACGCGCGGTCTCTTGAATCGATCGCTCGCGGGGGCGAAGAACGGTGTGGCGCCGCGGTGGGTCGGAGCGGCGAGTTCGCTCAGTTCGTCGTCGTGATCTCGACCACGTCGCGGTGGTCGAGTTCCGTGTCGGCACCGACTTGCCGGCCCGACCGCACGTCGGTCGCGTGGAGGAACCCCTCGCCGATGTCGGTGTGCAGGAAGTAGGCGAAGTCCTCGGCGGTCGAGCCGTCCGGGAGGACGAAACAGTCCTGGAGGAAGGTGCCGTCGTCCTGGGGATTCTCCGCGCCCGGGAAGACGGCGATGGCGTCGAGCACGTCGAAGAGGGCGGTTTCGAGGGCCCGCTGGGCGCCCGTCCCCTCGTACTCGGTCACGAACTCGCGGATCTGTTCGAGCCCGGCTTCCTGCTCGTCGCTCGGGTCGCCGACGATCTCGAAGTCGGCGTCGCCCGGGCGGTAGTCGACGACGCCCTGCTCGTCGGCCGACTTCAGCGCCTTCTCGGCGTGGGCGGAGACGGGGACGAACGTCAGGTGGTCGTAGTCGGAGTCGCTGGTGATCTCGTCGTAGTTGGCCTGGGCCGCGGGCTTGTCCATCTTGTTCGCGGCGACGACCATCGGCTTCGTCCGCAGGCGGATCTCCCGGGCCAGTGCTTCCCGGTCGGTCTCGTCCCACTCGTCGGGGTCCAGGTCGAGCCCGCGCGAGAGGATGACCTGCTTCATCTCGTCCTCGTTGATGCCGAAGGCGTCCATCTGGTCGGCGAGGTCGGTCTCGATGTCCCGCTCTTCGCCCTGATAGCCCGAGCTGTAGCGTTCGATCCCCTTCTCCAGGATGTCGAGGTACCACATGTCCAGTTCCTCCTCGAGGAAGTCGATGTCCTCGCGGGGGTCGTGGTCCTCGGTGGCCTCGCCCTCGATGTCGGTCTCGCCGGAGAAGTCGACGACGTGGACCAGCACGTCCGTCTCGTTGAGGTCCGAGAGGAACTGGTTGCCCAGCCCGCGACCCTCGTGGGCGCCCGGGACGAGGCCGGCCACGTCGACGAGTTTCGTCGGAACGAACCGGACGCCGTCGTCGCAGTAGCCCGTGTTCGGCGTACAGGTGTGGTCGAACTCCGGGGCGGCGCAGTCGACGCGGACGTACGCCTCGCCGACGCTCGGGTCGATGGTGGTGAACGGATACGCGCCCTCCGGCACGTCGTTCATCGTCGCGGCGTTGAACAGCGTCGACTTGCCCACCGAGGGCTTGCCGACGAGTCCGATGCGGTAACTCATTGCCACCTGTACCCGATCGTCCGGCTAAAGCGTTTCCGATCGAATACGTCGGATCGGTGGTCTCAGTCCCTCTCCGTCCCCGTGTGAGGGGGTAACAATATAACCATCGGATGTGAGACAGTGGCAACCGGGGAACTGACGGGACGGCCGCGGGTCGGAGAAACCGTTAACTCGGTCTCGGGCGAGCGACGCGACATGGCCGAGAGTCTCTTCGACGTGACGATCCGGGTGGCGGAGGTCGAGCGCGCCGAACCGTTCCCGGAGGCGAACAAGCCCGAGATGGTCAAGCTCCGGCTCGACTTCGGCGACGAGACGCGCCAGTCGGCGGCCCAGCTGGGTTACCACCACGAGGCTGCGGACCTGGAGGGGCGGCAGGTGCTGGCGGCGACGGACCTCGGGTCGGTCCGCATCGCGGGGTTCGAGTCCGAGGCGCTGACCGTCGGGGTTCCCGGCGACGACGGCAACCCCGTGCTGGTCACGCCCGAGGAGTCGGTACCGCTGGGCGGCGAGCTGTACTGAGGATCAACTTTTTGTACCGGTCCGGGGGTATCCGAGCACACATGGCGAAGCAACCGGAGTTGCGACGGGCCGCCGACGGGGACCTCCGGGTGGCGGCGTCGTTCCCGAGCGGCCGGTACACGTTCTCGCTCCGCCCGGAGGCCGGGGACCTGCTGACGGGGCTCGGGTACGGTCCCGGCGACGCCGTCCCCTGGTTCCTGTTCAAAGCGCTCGCGGTCGTCGGCGACGTGTGGCTGCCGAACACGGCCGACGACATCGCCGACGACCTCGCCGCGCCGGACTCGATCACCAGGATGGACGACGCGGAGGCCGCGGCCGCCGCCGACCACCTCAGGGACTGCCGGGTCGGGTCCGAGCGCCGCGAGCGGCTGGCGGACGTGGTCGCGTCGTCGGCCCTGCGCGGCCACCTCTCGGTCGACGAACTGCCCTCGACCGAGAAGTTCGTCGCCGAAACCGCCTCGCTGGTCACGGAGGCCGACGGGCGCGACGCGGAGAGCGGCGAGGGCGTGGAACGCGAGGACGCGGGTCCCGACAATGTAGAGCACGAGGGCGGGGAGCCGGAGGATGGGGAACGCGAGGGAGCGGAACCCGTGCCGACGGATACCGAAACGGTGCGGTCCGCAGCCGTCGACCCGGCCTCGGACGCCTCGCTGTTGCACGTCGGGAAGGCGACGCTCGGCCGGGAGAACATGGGTCGGTCGGCCCGGACGGCCGACTATCTCGACGCGTTCGCACAGGCGATAGCCCTCGCGATCGAGCGCGGCGTCGACGCCGTCGTCCAGACGGGGCGGCTGTTCCAGAGCGGTTCGCCCGACCGCGAGACGGTCTCGGACCTGCAGACCGAGCTCGCGCGGCTCGACGAGGCGGGGATCCCCTTCTACCTGGTCCCCGGCCCGAAAGAACTCGAAGTCCGGTCCACCGTGCTCCGGAGCCTGGCGACCAGCGGCCTGCTCACGCCGGTCGAGGGCGAGGCAGTCGCGGTCGGTGACGGCGTCACGCTGGTCGGCGTCGATGCGGACTCCGACCCCGTCGAGTCCGTCCGGGAGATGGACGACCCGACCGACGACGGGACGCTGCTGGTCGCGTGTGGCGACCTCGATGTCGCGCACGTCCGCGAGGACGCCGTCGAGGAACTCGCCGACGCCCTCCCGGAGCGACCGGCGGCGGTCCTCGCCGGCAAGCGGACCGACCCGGCCCGGGCGGAGCGGGCGGGCGTTCGACTCTCCGACCCGGGGAGCACCGAGCACGTCCTCTCGAAGTCGACGGTCGGCGAGGAGCCGCCCGCCCGCGGTGTCGACGAGTACGCGATAACGGGCGGGGCGCTGTCGGTGACGCGCCACGAACTGGAGGCCCGACCGTTCAGCACCTTCGAGTTCGAGGTCACCGGGTCGACGACGCTGGACTCGATCGAGGAGCGGATCGCGGGGCGCGACCTGGAAAACCGGGCCGTACTGGCGGTGTTAGAGGGGTCCGGTCCCGGTACCGACCAGCCGTCCAGGGAGGCCGTCCAGTCGCTGCTCGCGGACCGCGCGTTCTGCGCGCGCGTCTACGACGACCGGTCGGACTCCGGCGAGAGCGACGAGGACCGCGAACGACCCGACGGAGCCGAGGAACTCGACGCCGACAGCGCCGAGCGCCTCCTCCGGGACCTCGCGGACACCGTCACGGAGCTGGAGGCGATGGAGTCGGCGGACGTTTCGGGGCTGGAGACGGCGGCGCTCGCGGACAGTTACGCCGTCCTCTCGAAGGCGAAGTCGGAGATCGAGGAGCTGCGGACCGCCGCCCGGGACGAACTGACCTCGCGGGTCGAGCCCGACGAGACGGTCGCTGGTTCGGTCGGGTCGGTCACCGGGGCGAAGCGCCGGCGCCGGTCGCTGCGGGACGACGAGACCGTCGCGGCGGCGCTCCGCGAGCACGGCGTCCCGGTCGAGCGCGTCACGAGCGAGACCGTCGATACGGAGAAGGTCCAGACGGTGCTCGACGAGCGGGACACCGTCGCCGAGGACGAACTCTTCGAGGTCACCGAGAGCGAGTACGTCCGGCGGCGGGACCTGGACCTGGCGGGCGGCGTCGAACTCGGGCCGACGGACGAACCCGGATCGGCGGAGGCGGACGAGGAGTCCGAGAGCGACGAGACGGACGGCGAGCGAGGGACATCGGAGAGCCGGCCCGGTCGGGAGTCGCAGAAGGTGTATCTGGGCGACGGCGCACCGATCGACGGCTGGACGCCGGTCGAGCGCTCCGTGGTCGAGGGGGAGATCGTCCCGCTCGTGCGGGCACACGACGGCGCGAACGACGACGAGGCGATCGCCGTCAACTTCGGCAGCGGCGTCTCGGTCAGCGGCTGGAACCAGGTCGACGCGCGGGTCGTGAGAGAGAAGATCGTGCCGCTGGTGGCGGACCACCGCGTCCCCGAGTAGGGCGCCGGGGGGGCCGAACCGACTCAGAGGCCGGTCGGGTGGTCGACGTAGGTCGTCTCCAGGCCCCAGTCGTCGGCCAGGCCCTGCAGCCGCTGGACGCCGAACGTCTCGGTGGCGTAGTGGCCGCCGAGAAAGACGTTCACGCCGGCGTCGCGGGCCTGGTGGTACACCTTCCCTTTGCCCTCTCCCGTGACGAACGCGTCGACGCCGGCGTCGACGGCTTCTTCCAGCCAGTCGGCGCCGCCGCCGGTGACGACGGCCACGTCCTCGATCTCCGCCGGACCGAAATCGAAGTACTGGACGCCCTCGCCGCCGGTGTCCAGTTCGGATTCGAGCAACGTCGCCAGTTCGTCGGGCGAGAACGGGTCGGCGGCCCGGCCGCGCTGGCCGATGGTGACGGGGCCGACCTCGCCGAACGGCTCGCGGGCTTCGAGGTCGAGCAGGTCCGCGACGCCGGCGCCGTTGCCGAGTTCGTCGTGGCCGTCGAGCGGCAGGTGCATCGCGTACAGCGCCAGGTCGCCCTCGATCAGCGGGGCGATCCGGTCGTAGTCGAGGCCGGTGACGCGGTCGATACCGCCCCAGGAGACCCCGTGGTGGACGACCAGCAGGTCCGCTCCCCGGTCGAGTGCAGTGTCGATGGTCGCGCCCGCAGCGTCGACGGCGAAGGCGACCGTCTCCACGTCGGCCTCGTCGGGGCCGACCTGCAGGCCGTTGGCGCTGGCGTCCACGTCGGCGTAGTCGCCGGGCGAGAGCCGCTCGTCGTAGCGCTCGCGGATCGTCGAGAGGTCCATGCTTCCCCGTTCGAGGGAGGTGTCCCTATTCGTTGCGGCTTCCGAACGGACCTCGAGGCGGCCGGCGTGAGAAGCGGGGCGACCAGCGGTCGGGGAAGATTGTCGGGAAGGGTGGTCGGCTATCAGGCGTCGCCGCCGTAGAGCTGGCCGTCCTCCTCGCGCAGGAGGCCGTGTTCGACCGCGAGATCGATCACCTTCTCGCAGTCGCTCTGAGACACCTGGTAGGCGTTGGCCGCGACGACGACGAACTCCTCCTTGTCGACCGGGAACTCCCGGTTCTCCAGCAGCCGCATCACCTTCGTGTTCTCCAGCCGGGTCATCGAGACGCGGTGGTCGCCGTCCGAGTCCGAGGTGTCGCCACCGGACGGACCGCCGCTCGACTGGTCGCTGCTCGACTGGCCGCCGGATCCGTCGTCGGGACTCGACCCGGCAGACGACTTCTCGGAACTGGACGTGCCGGATCCGCTCTCGGCGGACTCGTCGGCCGACCCGCCGGCCAGCGGGTCGCTCGACTCGCCGTCCGCGGCGGTCGAACGGCCGGAGCCCGCGTCGTCACCGTCGTCGGAGAACGCACCACCCGTGAGCGACTCCGAGTCGCCCTCGTCCTCGTCGTCACCGTCGTCGAACGCGCCGCCGGTGAGCGAGCCCGACTCGACCGTGTCGTCGTCTTCCTTGCGGAAGCCCGCGCCGCGCGACCGGGTGTACTTGCGGGCCTTCGACGGGTCGTCGCCGTCGTCCGGGCCCCCGTCGTCGTCCGCCCCGTCGGCCTCGCGGTCGTCGCCGAACTCCATGTCCGACGCCTCCGCGGCCTCCTCGGCCGTCGACTCGTCGTCGCCCAGCGGCGTCAGGATCTCCTCGTCGTCGCCGAGCGTCGATTCGAGGTCGTCCCCCGTGCCCTCCCCCGACGCGCTGTCCGCGCTCGCGGCGTCGCCACCGGGTCCGGTGCCGGCGGTCGCGTCGCCGTCCTCGACCGCGCCGACGACGGTGTCGAGTACGGCGTCGAGCTTCCGCGAGCAGGTGCGACAGAGGACGGCCGTCGTCTGGGCCTCGGCCCCCGGGTCGAGCGATTCGGGGACGACGGGATGCTCTTCGAGCGTGGCGTCCGGGGCGGCGCCACAGAAGTAACAGGACGAGAGTCGGTCCATGCCACCACCCTGTATCTCGGCCGACGTAAAACAGTCGGTGCGACCCCCCGCGACCTATCGGTCGGCGGCGTGGCTGTAGACGAACGCTCGCAGCAGTTTCGCGGCCAGTACCGCCGCCTGCCCGTCGTCGCGGTCGTTGACCTCGACCACGTCGAACCCCTCCGCGAACGGTGCCACCTCGCGGACGACTCGCCGCCCCTCCCGGGGTTCGATGCCGAACGGCTCCTTCGTCCCCGTACCCGGGGCGTACGCGGGATCGAAGGCGTCGATATCGACGCTGAGGTACACCGAGTCGTCGGCGTCGAAGTCGGGTTCCCAGTCGGGCACGTCCGCGGGCGCGACGGCGCGTACGTCCCCCTCGCTCGCCCGGTCCCACTCGGCTTCGCTGCCGGTGCGGGCACCGAGGATCACGGCCCGGTCGGCCACGGCCAGCGCGTGGCGGGTCACCGTCGCGTGGCTGAGCGGGTCGCCCGCGTACGACTCCCGCAGGTCGAGGTGGGCGTCGAGGCAGACGAACACGTCGGGCTCGACCGCTCGGACGCCGGCGACGGTCACGGTGTGCTCGCCGCCGACCAGTATCGGGACCGCGCCCGCTTCGCGGAAGTCCGCGCAGGTCCCCCGGAGGAAGGTGAGATACTCCCCGGTGTCGGCGGTGGGGCCCACGTCGCCGTGGTCGTGGACTGCAAGCTTCGAGAAGTGCCGGTCGGTGTAGTGGTCGTAGTCGTCGAAGGCTTCGGCGTAGCGGCGGACGCGGTCGGGGCCGAAGCGGGCGCCGGGCTCGAAGGAGGTGGAGGCGTCGAGCGGCGCGCCCACGAGGGCGTAGTCGGCCTCGGCCCGGGGGGCGTCCGCGCCGGGGAACATCAGACGATCTTGCGCTGCTCTTCCATCTCGAGGTACTCGATGTCGTCGTCGGGCGACAGGTCGACGCCGTCGGGGAGCGCGATGGTGAACGTGTCGTAGGTCTCCAGGTCCATGACCTGCGCCTCGTCGCCGGAGGTCGAGACGACCTGGCCCTGCTTGCGGTTGATGATCGGGACGCGGATCTTCGCGTCGACCGGCTGGGAGAGGTTCCGCTTCTTGCCGTCGAAGACGCCCTCGGCCTCGACGCGGGCCTTCGCACTGCCGTGTTTGCCGGGCTTCGCAGTACTGTAGGAGTTGATCTTGCAGGCCACGTCGTCGATCATGACGTAGCTGCCCTCGTCCAGATCGCGGACCTCAACCTGCTTCGTTGCCATACCGCGGCGTAAACGAGCGACCGGTATAAACGGTTTGGAACGCCTCGGCCCCGGAATCGCGGTCTCCGACACCCTTCCGAGGACCGCTCTAGCGCCCTCCGCGACCGATCACCGTCGCCATCCGGTCGAGGCCCTCGTGGAGCGTCGCCCGCTCGGCGCCGAACCCGACGCGGACGTACCCGGGCCGGTCGAACGTCTCGCCGGGGACGACCACCACGCCCTCGTCGACGAGCGCCCGGCAGAACGCCTCGCCCGAGTCGAACCCGCCCGGGACGGTCAGAAAGCCCGTCGCGCCCGCCGGGCGGTGCCAGTCGAGGCCGTGCTCGGCCGCGAACTCGTCGAGCAGGTCGCGGTTCCGGCGGACGTGCTCGCGGTTCTCCGCCAGGAGGTCGGCCTCCCGGTCGAGCGCCTGCCGGGCGACGTGCTGGCCGAACGCCGACGGCGAGATGGTGGTGTAGTCCTTCCACCCCCAGGCGTCGGAGACGACCGCCTCGGGGCCGGCCAGCCAGCCGAACCGCAGGCCCGGCAGTCCCCACCCCTTCGAGAGCCCGCAGGTGCTGATCCCGTGGGGCCCCATGCTCGCGACCGGGTCGACCCGTTCGTCGGGCGCGGCGAGCGGGCGGTACACCTCGTCGGAGAGGAGGTACGCGTCGGCGGCCGCCGCCAGGTCGTAGAGCGCCTCGACGGTCCCCTGCGGGTGGATCTTGCCAGTGGGGTTGTTCGGGTTGTTGAGCACGATCAGCTCGGTGTCCGGCCGGACCGCGTCGGCGACCGCCTCGGGGTCGAGCGTCCACTCGGGGGCGTCGAGTTCCACCCGCGTCACGTCGGCGACGGCCGCGGGCAGCGAGTACAGCGACTGGTAGGTCGGCGTCACGCAGACGGCGTGGCTCTCGCGGTCCAGCGCCGCGAGGACGGCCAGCAGGTTCGCCTCCTGGGTGCCGCAGGTGAACAGCAGTTCGTCGGCCCCGCGGTCGTAGCGGTCGGCGACCCGCTCGCGCAGGGCTGGGTCGCCGTTCGTCGGGACGACGTACCCCAGGGACCCGGGATCGGTGTCGAACCGATCCGCTTCGAGCGGTCGGACCCCGCTGTCGCCGAGGTTGACCGCCGCGCCGTGTTCGTGGTCGGCCAGCCAGCGTTCGAGCGCGAACGGCTCGATGTCCATACCGATCCCGCGGTCGCTCGGCAGTTAAGCGACGGGAAACCTCTGTCGCGCGCGGAAACCTCCTATCCGTCTAAGTTCGTCACCGTCAGCGAATCCTCGACGAGTTCGGTCTCGAAATCGGAATCGGCGACGACCAGTTCCGCCCCCGTCGACCGGGCCGTCGCGGCTATCAACAGGTCCCGCACGGCCATCTCATCGCCGTTCGCCCGCAGTTCGTTCTGGATCCGCGACGCCTCCATCGCGACCGTCTCCGTGAGGTCGATCGAGCGCACGCCGCCGATGGACTGGCGCGCGACGTGCGCTGAGACACCGTCCCGCCACATGGCTCCGTTGACGAACTCGTAGACGCAGATCGTCGACGTGAACCACGGCCGGCGACCTTCGAGATACGAGAGCGCGGCCTCCCGTTCGCGCTTGTACGCGAGGATCGCGGACGTGTCTAGAAACAGCATCTCAGAAGCTCTCGCGGCTTCGCTCGATGTTCCGTTCGATCTCGTCGAGCGCCTCGTCGGACAGGTCGCCCGTCCGGATCGGCTCGTCTTCCGACGAGATCCGTCTGAGGAACTCGTCCCAGGTCTCGTCGTCCCGCTTCAGTTCGTCGAGCCGCTCCTTCGTCGATTCGTCCACCGGGATCGATGTGCGCGACATACGAATTCATTTTGAATTCGAGAGTGAATATCTTTCGGCGCTCGCGGGAACGTCGGATCCGCCCCGCCCGTTTACCGCCGCTCGCGGTCCCGTTCGCGCATACTCTGTCGGGTGAACTGCGGCTGGGCGCGGATCCCCTTGCGGTCGCGGAAGGAGAGATACAGGAGCACGCCGACGATCACAGTGAACCCGACCGCGACGGCGGCGGCGGCGAACTGCTCGAAGGCGACGAGGACGGCCGACGAGAAGACGGCGCTGGCCAGCACCATCCCGTAGATGAGTCGCTTCGCGACCCGGTCCAGGAGGCTCTGGGAGTCGCGGATGTCGACCTCGACCTGCAGGTCCTCGTTGATGGCCTGGTCGAGCGCCTCCTCCAGTTTCGGCGGTGTGCGGACGGCCGACTTGGTGGCCTCCTGGACCTCGTCGACGCGGTCCTCGACGTACTCGCGGGCGGTGTCGGCGAGAAAGCCCTGCTCGCGCAGGTAGTTCGTCGCCACGTCGATGAAGTCGAAGTCCGGGTCCAGCGTCACGCAGACCCCTTCGACGACCGTCGCCACGCGGAGCACCAGCGCGAGGTTGGCGGGCAGGCGGAAGGGGAAGTCGTAGATGGTGTCCTCGACCTGCTGGACGATCTGCTGGACGCGGTACTGCTCGATGTCCTCGCCGCGGGCGTCCGCGATGGCGAGTTCGAGCACGTCGGCCATCACCTTGCGGTCGGCCTCGGGACTCAGGGTCCCCATCTCGACGAGCGTGTCGAGGATGGCCTGGATGTCCTGGTCGGCGACGGCGACGTAGAAGTCGACGATCTTGTCCTGGATGAACGGGTCGACGTAGCCGCTCATCCCGAAGTCGTAGAACACCAGCGTGCCGTCGTCCTGCACCGCGAGGTTGCCCGGGTGCGGATCCG
Organism: Halosimplex halobium; assembly: GCF_051414055.1. NCBI lineage: Archaea > Methanobacteriati > Methanobacteriota > Halobacteria > Halobacteriales > Haloarculaceae > Halosimplex > Halosimplex halobium. The sequence continues at coordinate 62,462 of NZ_JBLKNX010000005.1, read as the reverse complement.
CGTGGAAGACGCCGTCCTCGATGATCATCTGGAGGTACGCCTCCTGGAGCGTCTCGGCCAGTTCGGTCCGGTCGAGGCGACGGTCGTCCAGCTCCTCGATGTCGGTGATCTTCGTCCCCGGGACGTACTCCATGGTGAGCACCCGCTCGGTCGAGCGGGACTCGTCGACCGCCGGGATGCGGATCCGCTGGTCGTCGGCGAAGTTGCCCTTGATCTCGGTGAGCATCTCCGCCTCCCGTTTGTAGTCCATTTCCTCGCGGATCGTCTTGTCGAACTCGTCGGCGAGCGTCTGCAGCGAAAAGGAACGGGACTCGTCGACGAAGTACATCAGGACCGGTAGCGACCAGCGGATCACACGCAGGTCGGACTCGACGAGGTCCTCGACGCCCGGCCGGCGCACCTTCACGGCCACCTCGCCGTTCTCCGTGGTCGCGTAGTAGACCTGGCCGAGGCTGGCCCCGCTGATGGCCTCGGTGTCGAACTCCTCGAACGCCTCGTCGACCGGCCCGACTTCCTCTTCCAGCACCTCGCGAGCGCGCTCCCAGTCCGCGGGCGGGACGCGGTCCTGCAACTCCTCCAGCTCCTCGATGTACTCCGGCGGGAGGATGTCCGGCCGGGTCGAGAGCAGCTGCCCGAGCTTGATGAACGTCGGCCCGAGCGTCAGCAGCGTGTCGAGCAGCACCCGCGCCCGCTCGCGCTGGGTCTCCGGCGAGACCGACCGGCTCCGGCCGAAGAAGACGAAGCGGTTGCGGTCCCGCGTGTAGGCGACCAGAAGCGGCAGGAACTGCCACGTGACGACGACGAACCGCCAGTAGGCGCGTGGGTTCACGTGAGTCAGCTGTCGATCGGGATCTGCGTCTCCGGCGCGGCCTCGGCTTTCGGCAACTCGAGTTCGAGGACGCCCCGGTCGACGGTCCCCGAGGCGCCGGCGCCGGTCACGCCCGGCGGGAGCGGCAGCTCCACGTCGAGGAACAGCGACCGCTCCTCCTCGACGTAGTCGAAGTCGGCGGGGGCGTCCTTCTCGCGGCGCGCCTCGATGCGCAGGCGGCTGCCCTCGACCGCCGCGTCGACCGTCGCCTCGGTCGCGCCCGGCAGGTCGATCACCAGCAGGTACGCGTCGTCGCTCTCCAGCACGTCCGCGAACACCGCGTCGGGCAGGTCCCGGAGCGCATCACGCAACGTTGACATGAGCGTGGCTTAGGATGCGACGGCGTTAAACCCCGCGGTCGCACCCGCCCGAGGCCGCCGGGACGGCGACCCCGGCCGCGACGCTCGACGGTCGAACGGCGACGCCCGACCCCTTATTGGCCGGGCGCCGAAACCCCGGGTATGGACGAACGACGCCGGTCGACGGCGGAGGGGGTCGGGCTCGCGGCGGCGCGCGAGCGACTGGCCGACCACCTCGCCCCGGTCGACCGGACCGAGACGCTGCCGGTCAGCACCGCCGTCGGTCGCACGCTCGCCGCGCCCGTGGTCGCCCGCCGTCCGGTCCCTGGCTTCGACCAGGCCGCCCGCGACGGGTTCGCCGTCCGGGCGGCCGACACCGAGGGGGCGACCGAGCGCGACCCCGCCACGCTCGCTGTGGGGAGCGAACCCGACGCGGGCACGGCCGTCCGCGTCGACGCCGGGCGGCCGCTCCCGGAGGGCGCCGACGCGGTCGTCGGGCTGGGCGCGCTGGCGACCGCGGGGACGGGAGCGGATCTGGAGACCGTCGACGGTGCCGACCTGTCGGTCACAGATCCGGTCGAACCCGGCGAGGGCGTCCGCTCGACGGGTGCGGATGTGGCGGTCGAGGAGGAAGTTCTGGCCGCGGGCGACCGGATCGGGCCCTCCGATCCCGGGTTGTGTACCGCGGTCGGTCGGACTCGCGTCGAGGTCCGCCAGCGACCGACGGTCGGGATCGTCCCGGTCGGCGGTGGCCTGGTCGGCGGTGATCCGGGGCCCGGGGAAGTCGTCGAGACCGACGGGACGACCGTCGCCGAGTTCGTCGAGCGAGCAGGCGGGAAGGTCGTCCTGCGGGACCCGGTCGAACCGGACCCCCACGCGCTCCGGCCGGCCGTCGAGCGCGATCTGACGAAGGACCTGCTCGTGACCGTCGGCGGAACCGGGCGCGGGGAATCCGACCGGATCGTCGACGCCATCGCCGACCTGGGCGACGTACTGGCAGACGGCGTCGCGCTCGACCCCGCGGGGACGACCGCGCTGAGCGTCGTTCGCGAGCGGCCGGTCGTGTCGATCCCCGGCGACCCCGTGGCCGCGTTCGTCGCGACGACGCGAGTCGTGGTTCCGGCGGCGGCGCGGCTGGCCGACCGCGAAGCGCCCGAACCCCGGACCGTCGCGGCCGAACTGGGCGAGCCGGTCGAGAGCGAGTCCGGAGTCGAATCGATCGTTCCGGTTGAACTCGACGACGGCGAAGGTGAGGAAGGCGCGACTCCGACCGCGTCTCCGGTTGCGGACGAGCCGCTGTCGACGCTCGCGCGGGCGGACGGGTGGGTCGCCGTCGGCGCCGACCGCGAGCGCGCGGCCGCGGGCGAAACGGTTTCCGTCGAGCGCTGGGAGGCGACCGTATGAGCGACCGCAAGGAGTTCCGCGACCTCGCCGACCCGGAGCGCGCCCGCGAGGTCGTCGCCTCGCTGGATCTGTCGGCGGGGACCGAGCGAGTGCCCCTCGAAGACGCCCGTGGGCGGGTTCTCGCCGAGCGGGTTGACGCCGGGCTGGACGTGCCGGGGTTCGACCGCGCCGCGATGGATGGCTACGCCGTGCGGGCGTCCGACACCTACGGGGCCGACTCCGACCCGGAAGTCCTCCCGGTCGTCGGGAGCGTCCACGCCGGCGAGTCCCCCGACGTGACCCTCGACGCGGGCGAGGCCGCCGAGATATCGACGGGCGCCGTCATGCCCGAGGGCGCCGACGCCGTCGTGATCGTCGAGCGGACCGAGGAAGTCGAGGCGGGCGAAACGGCCGGCAGTCCCCCGGATCCCGAGGCCGACCGCCGCGTCCGCGTCGAGACGGCGGTCACACCGGGCGAGAACGTCATGCTCGCCGGCGCGGACATCGCCGCCGGCGAGCGGGCGCTCGGTCCCGGGACGGAGCTCACCCCCCGCGAGGTCGGCCTGCTGTCGGCGCTGGGCGTCGACGAGGTGCCGGTGCGGGCGACGCCGCGGGTCGCCATCGTCTCGACCGGGGACGAACTCGTCCGGCCGGGCGGCGACCTGGACCACCGCGCCGGCCAGATCTACGACGTGAACAGCTACGCCGTGGCGACCGCCGTCGAGGAGGCCGGCGGCGAGCCCGTGGTCTACCCCCACGTCGGCGACGACATGGACGCCATGGAGGAGACGCTCGTCGAGGCGGCCGCCGACTGCGACCTCGTGCTCACCTCGGGGTCGACCAGCGCCAGCGCCGTCGACGTGGTCTACCGCGTCATCGAGGACCGCGGCGACCTCCTGTTGCACGGCGTCGCGATCAAACCGGGCAAGCCGATGCTGGTCGGTCGGATCGGCGGCGAGTCCGGCGAGGGCGGCGAGTCCGGCGCCGCCTACGTCGGCCTGCCGGGCTACCCCGTGTCGGCGCTGACCATCTTCCGGACGTTCGTCGCGCCGGCGATCCGGTCGTCCGTGGGACTGCCGGAGCCCCGGACCGCCCGCGTCGACGGCGAGATGGCCGTCGGCGAGCGCACCGAGGAGGGCCGGCGCCGACTGCTGGCCGTCGGGCTGGTCGAGGACGCCGACGGCCGGACGCTAGTCTACCCGGTCGACAAGGGCAGCGGCGCGACGACGACGCTCACCGCGGCCGACGGCGTGGTCGACGTACCCGCCGACACGAACGCGCTGTCGGCCGGTGACGCGGTGAGCGTCGACCTGTTCTCGCCGGACGTGCGCCCGCCGACGCTGCTGGGTGTCGGCGAGGACGACCCCGCGCTCTCGCGGCTGCTCGACCGCCTCGACCGGCCGCGGTACCTCGCTCGCGGCTCCCGCGGCGGGCTGCGGGAGTTGCGCGACGGGCTCGCCGACGTGGCCGTCGTCGCCGGGCCGTTCGACGCCGACGAGGAGGGCGTCGCGGACGCGGCGGTACTCGGCGGCTGGTCCCGCGAGTGGGGGCTGGTGGTCCCCGATGGGAATTCCGAGGAAGTGTCGGGACTCGCGGACCTGGTCGACCGCGACCTGTCGTTCGTGAACCGTGGAACCGAGTCGGGGCTGCGGACGAGTCTCTCGAACGCGCTCGCGGACCTGGCCGACGAGCGCGGCGTCGACCGGCGGGCAGTGACCGACGCGATCTCGGGGTTCGGCCTCGCCGCCCGTGCCTTCGAGAGCCCCGCCCGGTCGGTCGCCGCCGGGGACGCCGGCGCGGGGCTGGGGCTGCGTGCGACCGCCGAGAAGCTGGATCTGGGGTTCGTACCCGTGGGTTCGCAGTCGGTTCGGGTGCTGGCCAACCCCGAGCGGCTGGAGAAAGCGAGCGTTCGGGAGTTAGACGAGCTGTTGGGCGACGTGGAGCCGGTACTGGACGACCTCACCGGCTTCGAGAGCGAGTGAGGGTCGTCCCGGGATTCGGTTCCGCCGTTTGGAACGTAGTCGGTGACGGGGGATGAGGGTCCTGGACGCGCTCACCGGCAGTAACTGCAACCACACTCGACGGCAAGTGGTGAAAGCCCTCGGCGCGCTCGCTCTCTGGAGTCAGTACCGCGGGAGATGGCAGGCGCTGAAAGCCCTCGGCGCGCTCGCGGTCGCTGAGCGACATATCCTCGCGGCCTGCGGCCGCTCCGGATAGGGGTCGCTCAGACGACTACACGAACGCGAGCGCGCCTCGCCCTTTCAGTCCGCCAGGGAACTCCCGTCACGGTCGTCTCAAAATGGCGGTTGACCGGCCAGGCGTGAGCCTCACGCCTCCCCAGCCTCTTGCGATGCTCGCAGGCTGCGCTTCTCATCCCTCGCGCGGCTACAGTCGCGCGCATGAAAGCGCGCTCCAGCGCGCGCCAGGATGGCTGTTTGGGGTAGAAAACCGACCGTTCAGAGTTCGTCGAGGCCGTCGATCCGGCGGTCGCCGAGGACGCACTGGCCGCGCTCGACGGGGTCGACGCGGTCGACGTGGACGGCGTCGAGGCCGGCGTTCCAGGCCGCGCCGGTGTCGTCGGGGTCGTCGCCGACGAGGGCGCCCTCGTGGCCATTATATCCGACGCCGAGGCGGTTCATGGCGAGTTCGACCGGCGTCGGGTCGGGCTTCCAGCCGACCTCGTCGTCGCAGCAGACGACGGTGTCGAACCAGTCGGCGATGTCGTGGTACTCCAGCAGCGGCTCGGTGAGATACGACTGGCAGTGAGTGACGATCCCCGTGGGACGGTCGAGGCCGGCGACGAACTCGGCGGCGTCGTCGTAGACGAACGACGACTCGGCGCGGGCCCGGGGGTCCTCCACTTCGTGGAAGGTCTCCCAGAACTGGTCGGCGGTGAGCGCACGGTCGGCGAACACCTCTTCGCGGGCGCCGCCGACGCCGTACCACAGCAGTTCGGCCTCGCGGTCCGTGAAGGAGTGGCCCAGCCGGTCCCCGATCTCGGAGACGATCGTCCGGGGGTAGTCCGGGTCGACGTCGACGACGGTGCCGTCGAGGTCGAACAGCCAGAAGTCGTACGCGTCGCGGGCCATCGGGATCCCACCAGTAGGGCGGTGACGCCCAAGTACCTTCTGGCGGCCGTATCGACGGTGAGAATCGGACGGCGGCCACGAAGCGGCGTGGACCGGGCAGATTTAAGCCCCCGGCCGGGCGAGACCAGAGACGATGAGCCTGCGGACGCTGGTGACCGACCCGGGCGCCTTCTTCGCCGCGCGACGGGACGACTACTCGCTCGCCGGGCCGACCGCGGTGGTCGTCGCCCACGCGCTCGTGGCGCTGGCGGGGACGGTGGTCGTCCTGCGGGCGGTCGGCGACGTTGTGACCGCCGCGGACGCGGCGCGGGTCGTCTACGCCGCCGGCGAACAGCGCGTTTCGGCACCCCGAGAGATCGTCCTCGCGCTCTGGGCCACGGGCGGGCTCTACTTCGCGCTCTGGCTCGCCGTCGCCGCCGTCGCCTACCTCGTCTCGCTGTACTTCGACGGCGAGGGCTCGTTCCGCCGTCTACTCGCGTTCGTCGGGTGGACGCTCGTGCCGACGCTGGTCCCGGCGGTGCTCCGGGCCGTCGTGATGGGCGCTCTCTTCCTCGGCGCCCCCGAGTTCGCCACCGAGGCCGCCCTCCGCGAGTGGGTCCGTGTCAAGGTCGTGGCCGATCCGGTCTACGTGGCCGCCACCGCTACCAGACCCGTGTTCACCCTCTGGATGGTGTACCTGTGGGTGGTCGCCGCACAGTACGGCCGCGAACTCTCCCGCCGCGCGGCGATCGCGGCCGTCGCGCTCCCCGCCGCGCTCGCGTCGGTCAACGCCGTCGGGACGCTGGCGGTGTTCGCCGGCCGCACGCTCGGACTTCTGTGACCGGTACGTCCGTAGCGATCGGCGCGTCCCTCGCTCCTCAGACCTCGTCGGTCACGTGGATCGAACTCCCGAGGTACTTCGTCAGCGCCTCGTCGACCGTGTCGGCGTTGAACGTCCCCAGGTCGTCGGCGACCGCCGCCCGCAGGTCGTCCAGGTACGCCTGGGTCGTCCGCAACTCCCGGAAGTCGATACTGTCGACCGGCATCCCCAGCGCGTCCTCGGCGACATCGCGCATATGCGCCGCGTCGCCACAGTCGCCGCGCCAGAGGTTGTCCCGGAAGTACAGCCACCCCGGCTCGCCGGGCGGGTCGGCCACCCTGAACACCGTCGTCTCGAAGGCGTCCGGTTCGGTCCAGACGCCCTCGACCTCGGGGTCGAGCCGCACGGTCACCCGGAAGACGTAGGCCGCGGCCGGCGAATCTCCCCCAGCGCCCTCGCCCCGACTCATCTCAGCGGAGGTCGTCGAACCGCTCGGCGAGTTCGATGTCCTTGTCGGTGATCCCGCCCTCTTCGTGGCTCGTCAGTCGGACCTCGACCTCGCGCCAGCTGATGGTTATCTCCGGGTGGTGGAAGGCGTCCTGGGCGACGCCGCCCGCGCCCGCAGCGAACCCGACGCCGTCGAGGTAGGCGTCGAACTCGTAGGTCCGGACGATCTCGTCGCCGTCGCGCTCCCACTCGTCCGGTAGTTGTTCTTCGATCTCGTCGTCGGATAGCAGGTCTGCCATGTGTGAGCGGTGGGCCGCTCCCCGCATGAAAGTTCGGCCGAGGTGTTCGTGGGAGCGAGTGCTGTGATCGAGTTGCCGTGCCGACCACCGCTCGGACTGGCACCGCAGACAGCGTGAAAGCCCCCGGTCGCTCCGGTCGAGGGGCTTGCTGCGCTCCTCGGTCGTTTCACTCCCTGCGGTGCTTACGGCGCCCGTCTTCCCGGAGCGACCGGCCCCTTTCAGTCCCGTCCCTCTCGGCTGGTCGACCAGTCTATGCGGGTGGGACTGAAAGGGGCGACCGTCTCGGCGAAGGCGGCTGCCGCAAGGACCGCAGCGAACGCAGTGAGCGAGGACCGCAGCAAAGCCCCCGAGCCGAGACGGTCGGGGCTTTCACGCTGTTCGCGGTCGCGGGTCCGGTAGCGGTCGCTGACGGTCGAGGAGCATTTCCGTCGGCAGATACAGCCAGAACTCGAACCGCTGCTAGTCGTCGCTCAGCTGGTCGAAGACGGCATCGGGCATCTGGTCGCGGAGGTGGTCGGGGATCTCCTCGCCGCCCTCCTCGTCCTCGCCGAACTCGGGGTCGAACAGCTGGAGTGCGGTGTTGATGGTCGACCAGTCGTCCTCCTCGGCGGCGTCGCGGAGGCTCTTGGTCGGCGCGGCGAGCAGCTGGTTGACGACGGCGTCGGCCATCGCCTCGACGACTTCGCGCTGTTCGGCGTCGAAGTCGCCCTTCTCGAGCGCGGTCTCCAGCTCCTGGGCCTTGACGCGCTCGGCGCTCTCGTACATCGCCGAGATGACCCGGTCGGCTCGCTTGCGCTTGTACTGGGCGAGCAGGTGCTCGAACTCCACGTCGATCATCTCCTCGACGACCGTGGCCGCCTCCGCGCGCTGGGCGCGGTTCTCGTCGGTGACCGTCTGCAGGGCGTCCAGGTCGCGGACGGTCACGTCGGGGAGTTCCGTGACGGTCGGCTGCACGTCGCGGGGCTGAGCGATGTCGACGACGAACGTCTCGCCCGCGCCGGCGACGGTCGATTTCTCGAAGACGTAGTCGGCGGCGCCGGTCGCGGTGACGACAACCGACGCGCGCTCGACGGCCTCGTCGAGGTCGGCCAGGTCGACGACGGTCGCGTCGGCGTCGACGGTCTCGGCGAGGTGTTCGGCCCGCTCGGCGGTGCGGTTGGCGACGTGGAGGCGGTCGACCCGCGGCGCGAGCGACTGGGCGGCGAGCCGCCCCATCTCGCCCGCGCCGACGACCAGCGCCGCCGCCCCGTCGACGCCGACCTCCTCGTCGGCGAGCGAGACCGCCGCGCTCGCCAGCGAGACCGACCCCTCGTTGATGGCCGTCTCGGTGCGGGCGCGCTCGCCGACGTGGATCGCCTTGGTGACCCCCTCCTCGAGCAGGCGGCCGACGCCGCCGGCCGCGCGGGCGTCCTCGTAGGCGTCGCCGACCTGGCCGAGGATCTGGTCTTCGCCGACGACCAGCGATTCGAGCCCGGCCGCCACCCGCATGAGGTGGCGGAGGCTCTCCTCGTGGCCGAACTCGACCAGCACGTCGTCGGGCACCCCCTCGAAGAAGGCGGCCAGCGCCGCGCGGCCGTCGGGGCCGTCGCCGGTGACGACGTAGGCCTCGACGCGGTTGCACGTCTGGAGGACGTAGGCCTCCTCGACGGCCGGGACCGACAGCAGGCGCTCGACGCCCGCGCGCTGGCTCTCGACGGTCGCCGCTTCGAGCTCGTCGACCGTCGCGCGGTCGATCGCGACGCTCGCGCCCGAGATGACGCCCGTGCCGACCGTCACGATGTCTCACCTGTCACGTCCGAGATCACGTCCGCTGCCACTTGTCGAGCCTTTGGTTTCCCACTATCTAAAGCCTTCCAAACCGCGTCCGACCTGACAACCGCACGCACGGCCGCCCGCCGATCCCCGGGCGGGACGCCCTCGGCCTGCAACTCCGCCCGGATGTCCCCGGTCAGCTCGGCCATCGCCCCGGCGTCCGCGATCTCCGTCTCGATCCGCTGGCGTAGCAGGCGGCTCAGCGCCGGGCTCGCGCCGCCGGTCGCCACCGCCGCGACGACCGGGTCGTCCCTGATGGTCGCCGGCACCACGACACTGCCCGGGTCGCGCCCGCCGTGCTCGTCCGTCCGGTTGACGAGTACGCCCCGGTCGCGGGCGACGGCCTCGATCCGCTCGTTGAGCTCACCGTCGTCGGTCGCCGCGACGGCGAGCGCGGGGCCGGCGCGGTCGAACCAGTCGTCGACTTCGTCCGGGTCGGGCGCGGCGCGGACGCGCTCGGCGCCCCCGAAGTCGGCGTCGGCGAAGTCGGGACTGACGACGACCACGCGGGCCTCGCGGGCGAACCGCCGGGCCTTCCGCGCGCCGACGCGGCCGCCGCCGAACACCAGTACCGTCTCGCCGTCGAAGTCGTGGAGCAGTGGGATCACGGTTGAGATTCGGTGTCTCGTCTCCGTCGGCACCGCTCAGGCGGTGTTGGCGTCCGCGCGCTCCTCGATGCGGATGCCCGTCTTCTTCAGGATCCCCGTCGAGAACAGGGTGTCCCAGTCCTCGTCGGTCACGTCCCAGTGGTCGGCCATCGCCTCGCGGACCTGCTCGACCCGTTGCTCGCTCTCGGCCTCGCTGCGACCGTGGGTCATCGCGAAGAAGTTGTACGGCCAGACGCCCTCGTGGCGTGGCCGCCGGTAGCAGTGGGTCACGAAGTCGAACGCGGCGACCGCCTCGCCGACTTCCTCGACCACGTCGTCGGGTACGTCCCAGACGGTCATCCCGTTCTCGGAGTAGCCCAGCGAGTAGTGGTTCGGAATGACGCCGACGCGGCGGACCTTCCCCTCCCGATCGAAGCGCTTGATCGTCTCCAGTACCCACTCGACGTCCTCGCCGAGCGCGTCGGCCACCTCCCGGTACGGCGTCCGCGTGGTGGGAAGCCCGCCCTGGATCTCGACGACGAGGTCGCGTTCCCGCGGAGTCAGGCTGTCCCGTTCGGTCGGCTCGACCTCGGGCCCCAGGTCCGACAGGTCGATCCCGTCGTCGAGGTCCTCGAGCGGGCCCTCGACGGGGAACTTCGCGCCGACGTGGAACTCCCGCTGTTTCGGGAGGTTGTACGTCTCCTGGCCGGTCTCGGCCTCGATCTCCGCGAGCACCTCGTCGACGCGGTCCTCGTCCGCGACGCTGACGACGAACCACATGTTCAGGTGGGGGTGTTCGCGCTCGTAGTTGTGCGCGACCTCGGTGTGGGCGTTGACCTGCTCGGCCACCTCGTCGAAGCGCTCCTCGGGGGCGTGCATCGCGACGAGCGTCGCCGTGCCGCCGATGGCCTCCGCGTTGATGAGCGCGCCGAAGCGTGTGAGGACGCCCGCCTCGTCCATCGCCGCGAGGCGCTCGTGTAGCTCGTCGGCGGTCACGTCGACGCCGTGCTCCCGGAGTGCCTCGGCCGCCGGCTCGTAGGGGTCCGCGACGACCGGGAACCCGCCCTGGTAGGCGTTGAGGATCGCCCGGTCGACGTCGTCGAGGTCGGTCATACCCGGAACTCGGGAACCGAACGGCATAAACCGCCCGTCTGCGGCAGGCGACTGCAAGCCCCTCACCGATTGTCTCCCTCCCCCTTCGACCCCGTCAGGGACACTCCTGCTCGGCGAACCTCGACTTCTCGGATCCCTGGTCGACCGCGCGGGTCGCACCGCTGTCGACGGTCACCAGCATCGCCTGGCCGCCGTAGCCGTGGGTCTGGTCGTGGCCGCGAACGACGACGCAGGTCGTATTGGACGGAATTTCGACGGTATCGGAGCGCGTGAACGGCGCGGTGGAGTGAGCGTGCAGGAGTTCCCGGCGGCCGAGTCGCTCGCCGTCGAGCGTCTCGACCTGCCACCAGTCGGCGTAGCCGTCCTCGCCGTCGTCGTCGTGGTACAGCGTCACCGAGAAGCGGTACGCGCCGTCGCCCGCCGGTTCGACCGCAACGGCGGTGACGTTGGCCTCCTGGAGGTCGAGTTCGGGCGTCCCGGTCTGGCCGGTCGAGTCGGTGGCCGCCGAACCCTCCCGCCGCGTTGCGGTCGGTTCACCAGTATCCTCGCCGGCGGGGTCGCCCGCCCCGCCGCCGTTCGCCGCCTCTGTGGCGGGTCCCGCTGTCGCGGTCTCGCTCCCGGGCTCGAAGGTCGCACAGCCCGCGACCCCGGCGGCCGCGAGCGCGCTCAGTCGGAGGACCGCTCGCCGGGTTCGACGGGGCTCGTCGGTCATGCGGACGACTTCGCCCGGACCGGCCAAAAGCGTGTCTCGCGGGCGTGACGGACGACCGGGGCTGCCGTCCACCAAAGTTGTATGTGGCCTGGTAGCAAACGTGTAGACATGTCCGCCGACCACGACGAACGGGCAGCGGCAATGATCGACCGGTGGAACAGGGTGTTCGGGTCGCTCACGGCCGAGCCCCGCAGGCAGATGGTGGTCGCGCTGATGGAGGCCCCGCCCGACCGGGAGCTGTCGCTCCCCGAGGCGGCCAACCCGCCGTATCTGCTCCGGGACCCCGAGGAGCTGTACGTCGACCTGGTCCACTCGCACCTGCCGGCGCTGGCCGAACACGGCTTCGTCGAGTGGGAGTGCGAACCGCTGCGAGTGCGCCGCGGCCCGGCCTTCGAGGAGGTCGCTGCCGTCTTCGAGGCGCTCGACGCTCACGCCGACGAGATCCCCCAGCAACTCACCGAGTCGTGCCAGCGGCTGGGGGAGCAACAACGGGGGTGTGAATCGTGACCTCGACCGACGACATCGCCCTGAACATCGTCCGGGCGATCGCCGTCGTCGAGGGCGTCGAGCCGCACGAACTCGACTTCTCGCTGCACGACCACGTCTCGACCGACGCGGTCAGGTCGCTGGCGGCGATGGACCACGACGACTGGAAACTGACCTTCGAGGTGCCCGACCACACCGTGACCGTCGACGGACGCGGCGCGATCAGCGTCGACGGCGACCTGGTCAACCGGAGCGAGACGGTCCGCTCCGACGAACCGCCGTAGGCGAAAAACGAACTGCGTTACTCGAAGACGAGTCCTTCGCTGTCGTCGCCGTAGAGGGGGTACTCCTCGCAGAGCCCCTGGACGATCTCGGCGACCTCGGCCTTGACGTCCTCGTCGTCGGGGTTGTCGATGACCTCGGCGATGCAGTGGCCGACCGTCTCGCAGGCGTCCTCGTCGAAGCCCCGGGTGGTCAGCGCGGGCGTGCCCGCACGGATGCCCGAAGCGACGAACGGCGAGCGAGTCTCGCCGGGCACCGTGTTGGCGTTGAGGACGATCCCCACGTCCTCCAGCGCCTCCTCGGCCTGCTTGCCCGTCACGTCCGGGTGGGAGTCCCGGAGGTCCACGAGCACGAGGTGGTTGTCCGTCCCGCCGGAGACCAGCGAGAAACCGTGCTCCTGCAGGTGGTCGGCCAGCGCCTGTGCGTTCCTGATCGTCTGCTCGGCGTACTCCTCGAAGTGCGGCTGCAGCGCCTCCTTGAAGCCGACGGCCTTGCCGGCGATGTTGTGCATGAGCGGGCCGCCCTGCGTGCCGGGGATGATCGCCGAGTCGATGGCGTCGCCGTACTCCCCGTCGGCCATGATGATGCCGCCGCGACCCGCGCGGATGGTCTTGTGCGTCGAACCCGTGACGAAGTCCGCGACGCCGACCGGCGATTCGTGGACGCCGGCGGCGACCAGCCCGGTGATGTGGGCGATGTCGGCCGTGTGGTAGGCGCCCACGTCGTCGGCGATGGCCTGGAACTCGTCCCACTGCACCTCGCGGGGGTACGCGGAGAAGCCCGAGACGATCATGTCCGGGTCGAACGCCTCGGCGTGGGCGCGGATCTCCTCGAAGTCGAGGCGGCCCGTCTCCTCGTCGACCTCGTAGTTCTCGACCTCGTAGACCTGCCCGGCGAAGTTCTTCGGGTGGCCGTGGCTGAGGTGGCCGCCGTGGGTCAGGTCCAGCGAGAGGATCTTGTCACCCGGTTCCAGCATCGCCGTGTAGACGGCCATGTTGGCCTGCGAGCCCGAGTGGGGCTGGACGTTGACGTACTCGGCGCCCCACAGCCCCTTCGCGCGGTCGATGGCGAGCTGTTCGATCGTGTCGGCGTGCTCGCAGCCGCCGTAGTAGCGCGACCCGGGGTAGCCCTCGGCGTACTTGTTCGTGAGCACCGAGCTCTGGGCTTCGAGGACCGCCTCGCTGACGTGGTTCTCGCTGGCGATCATCGCGAGGGTGTCGCCCTGGCGCTCGACCTCCGCTTCGAGGGCGTTCGCGACTTCGGGGTCCACAGACCGGACCGTGTCGTAGTTCATGTAGGGGTATCGGCGACGCCCCGTCAATAATCTACCTTTTCGCGGAGCGAGGACGACCGCGCCGCCGCGCCACGGCGGGCCGCGTCGACGGCCCCACGACCGGCCGGATCGGGGCCGACCGTACTCCGCGGTCGCGCGGGCGAACGTCGGCCTCGTCGTCCGTCCAGGTCGATTCAACGGTATCTGGCGGTAAAATTAAGTGTGATAATGCGGAATACCATAGCTATCAGATGAGTTCGAACTTTCTCGAGGCGGACGTGGGCGCGGTCCTGGCTGGCGTCTTTCGGGACAGTAGCGGCGTCGTCTACGCGGTCAACCCCACCCGCGAGACTATCTCCGAAGTGATATTCGGGCTGCACGAGGTGGAGACGCCGCCGACTGTCCGGCTGCTCGCGCCCGGCGACCCGATCAAGGACGTGCTCGCGGATTTCATCGTGGCGGGGCGGGCCGCCGACCTGGTCGACGCCGGGACGCTGGCGCTGCGGGTGCTGGAGGAGCCGCCGGAGGCGTCGCTTCTGGTGACGGAGTCGGCGGTCGTCTCGCTGGTCGCCGGCGACGACCGGGTCGGCGGGCTCTCGGCCGCCGACGAGGCGTTCGTCGCCGACGTACGCGACCGCTACGGGCGCGAGTGGGACGCCGCCGAGGACTACTCGCTGCGGACGCCGCCGCTGTCGGCCGTCCGCGAGACGCTGGCCGCCGACATCGGCACCGACACCGCGGAGGACTTCGACGCGCTCCTCGACTCCCTGGCGGTCGCCAAGGGCGAGGGGGAAGGGCTCGACGAGGTGGCCATCGCCCTGCTGGTCGCCGCGCGCAACGGCCAGCTGCTCTACGACATGAGCAAGTGGGGCGAGGACGTGGGCCTGGCGAGCAAGGCCACCTTCTCGCGGATGAAGACGCGACTGGAGGACAGCGGCCTCGTCACGACCGAGAAGGTCCCGATCGACGTGGGTCGCCCGCGCCTGCGGCTCCGGCTGGCCGAGGACCTGCGCGAGATGGACCTAACAGAACTCGGACAGATCGCCCAGGAACAGCTCTACGACTGACCCGCTCCGGTCGGAGACGGCCGCCGGGACCCGACGGACCGGGGGCTGCGAGTCCCCGGGCTTTTCTACCCGTCGCCCCCACCGGGCTGGCATGACAGTCGAACTCGTCGGAACGGGCCCCGCCGCCGACGCGGTCGCGGCGGCGCTGGGCGACGTGGACGAACCCGTCGAGCGGCGCGAGCGGGCGGCGTTCGACCCCGGGGCGCGGCTCGGCGTCGTCGTCGACCGGGCGGGCGCCGCCGCGTTCGAGCGAGCGAACGACCGGGCGCGCGAGGCGGGCGTCCCCTGGGTCGCGGTCGAACTCGGTGGGGTCGGCGGCGTCCCGGTCGTCGACGCCGCCGTCGCCGCCTTCGAGCCCGAGGGGGCCTGCTACCGGTGTCTCGCCGCGCGCGTCGAGTCGAACGCCGACCCCGACGCCGACCCGACGGCCGCGCCGGCCGACGCGACCGCCCGCTTCGCCGGCGCCGTCGCCGGCCGCCGGGCCGCTCAGTTGGTCGACCCCGCCGAGGGCGACCCGCTCGGGACCGTCGTCGAACTCCCCCACACCGAACGGGAGTTCCTCCCCGTGCCGGGCTGTCAGTGCGGCGAGGGTCGCGACCGCGTCCTCGACCGCGGACATCTCGACCGCGACGTGGAGCGGTCGCTCTCGCGTGCCGAGCGCGGCCTCGACGACCGGGTCGGCGTCGTCGCCCAGGTCGGCGAGGCCGAGTCGTACCCGGCGCCGTACTACCTCGCGCAGGTCTGCGACACGGGCGCGTTCGCGGACGCGACCGCCTCCCGGCAGGCAGCCGGGGTCGACCCCGGGTGGGACGCCGCGTTCATGAAGGCGCTCGGCGAGGCCTACGAGCGCTACTGCGCCGGCGTCTACCACGCCCGGGAGTTCAAGACCGCCGCGGCGACCGAGCTGGCCGACGCCGTCGCGCCCTCGGCGTTCGTCCGCCCCGAGAGCTGGGTCGGGAGCGGCGAGGGCGCCGACGCCGACCGCGCCGAGCGGCCGTGGGTCCGCGGGACGGACCTGGTGACCGAACAGCCCGTCTCCCTGCCCGCCGAGATCGTCCACTACCCGCCGCCCGAGCGGACGATCCGCCCCGCTATCACAACCGGGCTCGGCCTCGGCAACTCGTCGGTGGAGGCGCTGCTGTCGGGCCTGTACGAGGTCGTCGAGCGCGACGCGACGACCATCGCCTGGTACTCGACGTACGACCCGCTGGGCCTGGACGTGTCGGACCCGGGCTACGAGCGGCTGGCCGCCCGCGCCGGTGCCGAGGGGCTGGACGCGACCGCACTGTTGCTCACGCAGGATATCGACGTGCCGGTGGTAGCCGTCGCCGTCACCCGCGAGGAGTGGCCGGAACTCGCGCTGGGCACCGCGGCCCACCTCGACGCCGGCCGCGCCGCCCGCAACGCGCTGGCCGAGGCCGTCCAGAACTGGGTCGAACTCGACGGCATGGGCCGCGAGGGCGCTGCCGAGACCGACGGCGCCATCGGCCGCTACGCCGACCGCCCGCCCGTCGTCGACGAGTTCGTCAGCCCGGAGACGACCGTCGACGCCGCTTCCGTCGGCCCCGAGTCAGTCCCCGAAGGCGGTGCCCACCTCGACGCCGTCCTCGACCGGGTCGTCGAGGCCGGCCCCTCGGTCTACGCCGCCCGGACGACGACGCGGGACGTGCAACGCCTCGGCTTCGAGGCCGTCCGCGTCGTCGTCCCGGGCGCCCAGCCGCTGTTCTTCGGCGACCCCTACTTCGGGGAGCGGGCCCGCTCGGTCCCCGCCGACATGGGCTTCGAGCCCGCGCTCGACCGCGACCACCACCCCTACCCCTGACGGGTCGTGCCCGTTTCGGGTTCCGACAGCTACCTCGATTTTTGTAACCCGACGACGGCGCGGAATATGGAACGAAACCGACTAATGCGAGACTTTATGCTATCGGGTGCGCACCGTTCACACGGCACCTGGCGTCGCTTCTGCAGGCCCGAAGCGGACCGTCAGAGGAGCGTATCATGGTATCCGAGTTCGACCTCCCGTGTACAGACTGCGACCAGCAACTCGTGCGGACCAAAGTGGCGTCGCCCGCGGCGGGCGGCGAGGTGACCGTCGCCGAGTGCCCGACTTGCGGTAGCCGGTACTACCCCGAGTCGGCGCTCGAGACGGTCTGAGACGGTCGGGATTCTCCGTCGGTTTCCGAACCCTCGACAGCGACCGCCTCGCAAACGGTGAGGCGACCGCCGTCAGATCGCGAACGTCACCCGGAGGATGTCCCGGGTACCCGGGCCGAGCCCGACGGCCGCGGCCGCGACGAGCAGCAGGACCGCGTAGCGGGGGCTCTCCTCGAAGATCCGCTCGTCGAACAGCCACACGATGCCCAGCGCGACGCCGAGTTTCACGAACAGGAACGGCCACGACGTGCCGATGGCCGCCGACACGGATGCCGGCTGGACCGCCTGGGTCACGTCGATGATCGCCCGGTTGGCGACGTGTTTCGCGCCGTAGGCCTCGATGGGGTGGCCCAGCTCGGGCAGCCAGTCGGCCGCGACGACGTTCGCCACGCCGTCGATTGCGTGGGCCCACAGGATCCCGAGTCCGACCACGCCCGTCCCCGCGTTGATCGCCGGTTCGAAGCGGTCGGCGGCCCGGTAGATCCCGTAGGCTAGCACCGAGGCCAGCCCCACGTCGACGACCAGGATCTGCGGGTAGAAGGAGACGTACTCCCGTGTGAACGCGACGAAGAAGAGATAGGCGAGCGTGAGCGCGAGGATCCCGAGCCCGAAGCCGGCCAGCGCCCGGTAGCGGTTCCGGACCGTCCCCTGCGACTCCAGCCACATGCTCGCGAGCAGGGCCGCCAGCGTGATCAGGAACACCGTCACGTAGATGATCGGGCTGATGAACAGCACGTTCAGCGGGTAACCGATGACGGGTTCGACGCCCGCGGCGACCGCGGCGTCGGTCGCGTCCTCGACGACCCGGACCGCGCCGCCGAACAGCATGAACGGGACAAGCGAGAGGAAGAGTCGTCTGTCACCGCCGATCTCGAGCCGGTCGAGCAGGAGGTAGACGCCGCCGAGCATGAACACCAGCACGACCATGTAGCCGACCGTCGAGACGGTCGTGTAGCCCGTCTCCGCGACGACGCCGGTCGCGGCCCGGCAGGCCGCGCCGGTCGCGTGCAGGTCGATCCCGTCGCCGGTCAGGACCGCACAGCGGGCGTTGTTGGCGTCCGAGTAGACCGGTCCCCAGAAGTACTTCCAGATGAACTGGTCGTAGACGCGCTCGGTGGCGACGACGGAGCCGACGACGAGCGCCGCCACCGCCGCGGCGAACGCCCCCAGCCAGCTCCGCTCCGTCAGGACCCTGTCCGTTCCCATGCCCGCAACCGGGCGCGTCTGGCTGTTTAGCCTTCCGGTCGTGGGCGCACCGCCGACACGACCGCCTGCCCCCGTTCTCGACCGGCGATGCGGCCCCGACCGCTCGCGTCCCGTCTCCCGTCAGGCCGAGTCTGCGGCCCGCGCGACCTCGCGGACCGCCTCGTGGGCCTGTCCGTTGCTCGCCACGATCCCCTCGCTGTCGCGGGTCCAGGGCTCGCCGGCCAGGTCAGTGACCGTCCCGCCGGCCCGCCGGACGAGGTGGATCCCCGCCAGCGAGTCCCACGGGTCGGGCGTGTACGTCGCGAAGGCCGCGTCGAGCTCGCCGCTCGCGACGAACGCCAGCGTCGCCTGCATGCTCCCGAACCGCCGGAAGTCGCCCAGTTCGTCGACGACCGCCTCGGCGATGGCGCCCAGTTCGTCGCCGGTCCCGCGCTCGAACCGGCCGACCGGCGCGACCGCGAACGTCTCCGGGTCCGACCGGTCGCTGACCGACAGCGCCGTCCCGTTGCGGGTGCCGGTCTCCGCCCCCGCGGCGTACATGTCCTCGGTCGCCGGGAGATAGACGGCCGCCGCGGCGAGGTCGCCGTCGGCCACCGCCGCGACCGCCGTCGCCCACGTCCGGTGGCCGCGGGCGAAGTTCGCCGTCCCGTCGATCGGGTCGACGACCCACGTGTCCCCCGACTCCGGGACTTCCGACAGGATCTCCGTCTCCTCGCCGGCCGGCCCCACCGGCACGGCCTCCTCTTCGCCCACGACCGCGTCGTTCGGGAACTCCGCGCGCAGCGTCGAGACGACCTGCCGCTGGGCGTCCCGGTCGGACTCGGTCACCAGGTCGTTCTTGTCCGCCTTCGTCTCGACGGCGAGCTCGCCGCGGAAGGCCTGCCGGGCGACGGCGCCGCCCGCCCGCGCCGCCCGCTCGGCCACGGCCACTCGCCTGTGTGCGTCTGTCACGTCCGTCCCGACGGGCGCCCGCGCAAAAAGCTAGACGAAACGGGCGGTCCCACGGTCGGCGTCCCCTGTCCCACCTCGCTTCGCTCGGCGGGTCTCCACCCGGGACGGCTCCCGGACGGACCACACGGCGCGCGCTGGAGCGCGCGTTCATGCGCGCGACCGTAGCCGCGCGAGGGATGAGCGACGACAGGAGCGAATCGGCTGGGGAGGTTCGTGGCCGTCTGCGGTGCTGCGCGGGGCGGTTGCGGTCCTGGCGGACTGAAAGGGCGAGGCGCGCTCGCGCTCGTGTAGTCGCCTGAGCGGGCACTATCCGCGCGGGCGGTGCCGAGAGCGCGGATATCCCGCCTCAGCGACCGCGAGCGCGGCGAGGGCTTTCAGCGCCTACTGTCCCTTGCGGTCAAGACGACTGCTAGCGAGCGCGGCGAGGGCTTTCAGCGCCTACTGTCCCTTGCGGTCAAGACGACTGCTAGCGAGCGCGGCGAGGGCATTCACCGCCTGCTGTCCCCTGCGGTCGAGTCGAGGTGGGCCGAATCGAGTGCGGTCGAGACGAGTACGGTCGAGTCGGTCCCGTTCCTCGCAGCAGTTCAGACCCGCTCGGTCAGAGACAGCGGAGACACCGGCGAGACCGACCCGTCGATCCCGGATACCGCGACTATTTTAGTCGGGCCCCGCCAACGCCGAGTAACATGGAGCAAACGGAGTTCGGGGACTTCGGGGCCGGCGAGGAGCGGCCCGCCGACGAGGCCGAAGCCGTCGCAGGCGACGAGGACGGCGGCGGCGCCGCGACGGTGGTCGACGCCGACTCGGTCCGGTTCCCCGACGCGCAGGGCACGGTCACGCTGACGGTCACGCAGGTCGACTACACCGTCGAGTACAGCGGCGACGACGAGTTCCCCGTCGTCCACGTCTTCGGCCGGCGGGAGACCGGCGCTGGCGACGACCCGGAACTCGAACACGTCGCGGTGTACGACTTCGAGCCGTACTTCTACGCGCCTATCGAGAACGTCGACGACGAGCGCATCGCGGGGTACGACGGCCTCGTCGACTACCGCGAGACCGACGCCGAGGGCGAGCCCTTCGAGTCGATCCGCGGCGAGCGCCTCGCGAAGATCATCGGCCGCACGCCCCGCGACGTGGGCCAGGTCCGCGACGACTTCGAGCACTACGAGGCCGACATCCTGTTCCCCAACCGCCTGCTCATCGACAAGGACATCGAGAGCGGCGTCCGCGTGCCCGAGCGACGCGACGACGACGGGACCATCCGCATCCCCCACCAGGAGGTCGAGGCCGTCGACGACAACGCCACGCCGCGGGTCAACACCTTCGACATCGAGGTCGACGACCGCAACGGGTTCCCCGAGGACGGCGAGCAGACCATCGTCTGTCTCACCTCCCACGACTCCTACGACGACGAGTACATCAATTGGCTCTACCAGTCGCCGGCGGGCGTCGACGGCCCCGCCGCGCTGGCGGAGTACGAGCCCATCGAGGACGACATCGACGCCGACGTGCGCGTGTTCGACTCCGAGCCGGAGATGCTCGACGCGTACGTGGAGTATCTCGAGGAGGAGACCGACCCGGATCTCATAACCGGGTGGAACTGTCTCCCCGGGGATTCGGCGGTCCAGATGGCCGACGGGACATTGACCGAGATCCGCGAGGTCGAAGCCGGCGACGAAGTCGTCGGTAGTGAGGCTCAGCAAACCACTGTCGCTGAAGTAACGAACAAGTGGGAGAGCGAAAAAGAGGTTCTCCGTTTCGACCTCGCCGACGGGACCGAACTCTCCACGTCCGGCGATCATCGGGTCATGGTCGGCGACGAGGATCAGGTCGGCTGGAAACGGGGGGAGAGTATCGAGTGCGGCGACTACGTCCTGAAACCGAGGAAGTTACGAGTGGACGACACTAGCGTCCCTGCGCTCTCAGATCTCGTTCCGACCGCGAATCAGCGGTTTGCCAGCGAGGAACGAGTCAAGGAAATCAAATCGGAACTCCCTGAGGGGGCCGTCACCGAACTTGCCGATACGTTCGATTTATCGAAAGGGACTCTCTATCATCCAAAAACCGATGTCTGGACTCTCGAACGGTGTGAGGTCGCCGCCGAAGAGTACGGTATCGCTGTGCCCGATGGCGGTCGTGAGTATCGGCGAACACGTGCCGACCTCGATAGGGAGCTTACGGCTCGGGAACTCTATCTGGCAGGCCTGGTTCTCACCGACGGCTCGATGTCGCGGGACGATGGAGTCCGATTCTACAACACCAGAGAGGAGCTTCACGAACAATTTACCAGCGATCCCCACCTCGAACCCGACGGAAAAGGCTGTTACAAGCAGAACGTTCTCGACTACGCCACGATGTACGCGTTCAACGGGCTGGGGATCCCGTTCGGGGACAAGAATGATGGTTCGGTCGATCTCTCGATGGTGTACGAACTCCCCGAAGAGTATATTGCCAAATTCTTGGCTGGTGTGATCGACGGTGATGGAAACGTCTCCTCGTGCGTCACCGTCGCGGCGGAGAACCGGTCTATCGGGGACTGGTACGTGAAACTGTTCAAACGACTCGGGATCTACGCCGAACAGCGAGACCACATCGTCCGTATCCCGTCCGCTAAGCGCGATATGGGGCGCCTCAAACGGAGGGTCTTGCCCCATATGAACCACGGCGAGAAGGTGGACGCCCTCGAGGACTTCGCTGGTGGCAAAAGCGGACGCTCGGAGAACATTCCGTACGCGCTGTTCGACGCCGAGACCGGGAGCGACGAGAAACGTATCGGTCGAGACAAGCACCGTCGGGATATCAACCTCAAACGTCACGAAACGAAGTCCGAAGAGTGGGAAGAGTTCGTATTCGTCGAGGTCGACGACATCGAGGTCACCGGAACCGAAACGACGTACGATATCGAGACGACGACGCACAATTTTGTCGCCGATGAATGTCTGGTCCACAACTGCGACGACTTCGACGCCCCGTACCTTCTCGACCGGATGGAGGAGTTACAGGGCCCGGACCACGACTACGACCTCGACATCGACCGCCTCTCCCGCGTCGACGAGGTGTGGCGCTCGGACTGGAACGGCCCGGACATCAAGGGCCGCGTCGTCTTCGACCTGCTGCGGGCGTACAAGAGCACGCAGTTCACCGAACTGGAGTCCTACCGACTGGACGCCGTCGGGGAGATGGAACTCGACGCCGGCAAGGAACGGTACACCGGCGACATCGGCGACCTGTGGGAGGACGACCCCGAGCGCCTGCTGGAGTACAACCTCCGGGACGTGGAGCTGTGCGTCGAACTCGACCGCAAGCAGGACATCATCGCCTTCTGGGACGAGGCGCGCAAGCTCGTGGGCTGCAAGATCGAGGACGCCCCCACCGCCGGCGACGCCGTCGACATGTACGTCCTCCACAAGGCCTACGGCGAGTTCGCGCTCCCATCGAAGGGCCAACAGGACGCCACCGACGAGTTCGAGGGCGGCGCCGTCTTCGACCCGATCACCGGCGTCCGAGAAAATGTCAGCGTTCTAGACCTTAAGAGCCTCTATCCAATGTCGATGACAACTATAAACGCCTCGCCGGAGACGAAGGTCGACCCCGAGAGCTACGACGGCGAGACCTACCGCACGCCCACGGGCGTCCACTTCCGGAAGGAGCCCGACGGCATCATCCGTGAGATGGTCGACGAACTACTGTCAGAACGTGAAGAAAAGAAGTCCCTCCGAAACGACAACGACCCCGGATCCGAGGCGTACGAGCGATATGACCGGCAACAAGCAGCTGTCAAGGTGATAATGAACTCGTTGTACGGCGTTTTCGGATGGGATCGTTTCAGGCTCTACGACCGTGAAATGAGTGCTGGGGTCACGTCGACGAACCGCAAGGTGATCAGCTTCACCGCCGAGGCCTCGAGTGAACTGGGCTACGACGTCACCTACGGGGACAGCGTCACCGGGGACCGCCCCGTCGTCGTTCGCGACGCATCAGGAACCGTTCGTATCGTTCCGATCGCGGACCTCTTCGAGAGAGCGACGGAGCGTACGGACTCCAGCATCGTGGTGACCGCTGACGGTGGTGTGGTTCCCGCCACAAACGACCCGAAAGACCGTCGGACACTCGAGGGATGGGAAGCGCTTTCGCTGTCGGACGAGGGTGAGCCCGAGTGGCAGCCGATTGAGCAGGTCATCCGCCACCGAACCGAGAAGGACGTGGTCAAGCTGCAGCACAAGTTCGGTGAGTCGGTCACCACGCGCGATCACGCCTACGTCGTCGAACACGGCGACGGCTACGGTGAAGCGAGTCCGGCGGACGTGGAGGCGCCGGTCCGAGTCCCAGATGTCCCCGCGGTGGACGAGCGATCGACCGTCGACGTGTACGAAGTTCTCGACGGATACACGCGAGAGTACGAAGACGGGCGTGGCGGTGGTGGCGAAGACGTCGTTACGAAAGTGAAACGCGTCTACGCCGACGACCAGTGGGTCTGGTTCGGCCACGAGCACCACCGTGACCAATCGAAGACAGTCCGCGTGAAGCGCCACATCGACCTCGCGGGCGAGGACGGACGAGCGCTCGTTCGGTTGCTCGCCGCGTACATCTCGGAGGGAAGTTCGTCGACTATCGAGACGACGGATTCCCGGTTCGGTGCGAGTATCTCCGAAGAGCGCGCTGCCTGGCTCGAACCACTGCAGGACGATTACCACCGACTGTTCGACAATACGAATTCAAGCATCGTCGCGTGCGACAGCGGTGGTGAACGGACTGTCGAGTACGAAATCGAAGATGGGTCCGGGACCGCCACGTACGACGACCGGACGCAGAAGTTGCAGATGATGAACGAACTTGTGGCAGTCTTTTTCCGCGAGTTCGCAGGCCAAACCTCTCGCGGTAAACGGATCCCCTCGTTCGTGTTCCATCTGCCCGAAGAGCTGCAGGACCTCTTTCTCGAAACCCTCGTCGAAGGAGACGGTTCGAGGGAGTTCCCGCGATACTCCGACGAATACGCGGAGCAGAACTTCGATTTCGAGACGACGAGCCGGGAACTCGCCGGTGGACTATCCATGCTTCTCACTCAGCGCGGGCGGAAACACTCGCTCAAATACAGGGATGAGAAGGACTCCTACACCATCAGAACGTGTACGTATTACCGTCGCGGCCGTGACCCCCAGATCTCCGAGGCTGAGCACGACGGACACGTCTACGACCTCAGTGTCGCGGAAAACGGGAACTTCGTCGATGCAGTCGGCGGGGTCGTTCTTCACAACACCGACTCCGTCATGCTCGAACTGGGCGACCTCGACACCGAGGGCGCCATCGAGAAGTCATTCGAGATCGAGGAGCACATCAACGACCGCTACGACGAGTTCGCCCGCGAGGAGCTCAACGCCGACTCCCACCGCTTCCAGATCGAGTTCGAGAAGCTCTACCGGCGGTTCTTCCAGGCGGGCAAGAAGAAGCGCTACGCGGGCCACATCGTCTGGAAGGAGGGCAAGGAGGTCGACGACATCGACATCACGGGCTTCGAGTACCAGCGGTCGGACATCGCGCCGATCACGAAGGAAGTGCAGCTGCAGGTCATCGAGATGATCGTCCACGGCGAGGACATCGAGGACGTGAAAGACTACGTCCACGGCGTCATCGAGGACTACCAGAACGGGGAGGTCAGCCTCGACGACGTGGGTATTCCCGGCGGTATCGGGAAGAAACTCGACAACTACGACACCGACACCGCACAGGTCCGCGGGGCGAAGTACGCCAACCTCCTGCTGGACACCAACTTCGCCAGCGGGTCGAAACCCAAGCGTGTCTACCTTGAGAAGGTCCACCCCGAGTTCTTCCGCGAGGTCGAGGAGGAGATGGACCTGGACCCCGCCGAGGACCCGCTGTACGGCGAGTTCAAGCGCGACCCCGACGTGATCTGCTTCGAGTACGCCGACCAGGTCCCCGACGCCTTCGAGGTCGACTGGGACAAGATGCTCGACAAGACGCTGAAAGGCCCCATCGCGCGCATCCTCGAAGCCCTCGACGTCTCCTGGGAGGAGGTCAAGAGCGGCCAGGAGCAGACCGGGTTAGAGAGCTTCATGTAGGGGTGGTCCCGGTCCGGACCGGCCCTCGCCTCGGCTCCCCTTGTTTCCAATACCAAAAACTGAGTTCCCGATTCGGAAAATACTGTCGTGGTGACTCGAAACTATTATTAGCGTCAGTACCCTGATTTAGGACGACCGAAACACATGGCTGTACTCGAAATAGACAACCTGCAGGCGAAAGTCGCAGAGGACGGCGGCGAACAGATCCTTCGGGGCGTGGATCTGGAGGTCCAGTCGGGCGAGATCCACGCGCTGATGGGTCCCAACGGCTCCGGGAAGTCCACACTGGCGAAGATCATCGCGGGTCACCCGGCCTACGAGGTCACGGGGGGCGACGTGCAACTCCACATCGAGGAGGACGAGTTCGAGGACATCGAGGTCCCCGAGGACATGCGGACGTGGGATCTCCTCGACCTGGAACCGAACGAGCGCGCGGCGCTGGGCATCTTCCTGGCCTTCCAGTACCCCGCCGAGATCGAGGGCGTCACGATGGTGAACTTCCTCCGCACGGCGCTGAACGCCAAGCTCGAGGAGCGCGAGGAGCTCTTCGAGGACGAAGAGGAGGAGGAAGCCGAGGCCGACGAGGGCGGTGACACCAAGGAAGACGCCGCGGGCTACGACACCTCCCCGATGGAGGGGCCCGCCGACGAGGGCGAGGTCGGCGTCGCCGAGTTCCAGGAGATCCTCCAGGAGAAGATGGAGCAACTGGACATGGACGAGAAGTTCGCGAACCGCTATCTCAACGCGGGCTTCTCCGGCGGGGAGAAGAAACAGAACGAGGTCCTCCAGGCCGCGATCCTCGAGCCGAGCATCGCCGTGCTCGACGAGATCGACTCCGGGCTGGACATCGACCGCCTGCAGGACGTCTCGACGGGCATCAACGCGCTGCGCGACGAGCAGGGCGCGGGCATCCTGCAGATCACCCACTACCAGCGCATCCTCGACTACGTCGAGCCGGACCACGTCCACGTGATGCTCGACGGCGAGATCGCGAAGTCGGGCGGCGCGGAGCTGGCCGAGACCCTCGAGGACGAGGGCTACGACTGGGTCCGCGAGGAAGTCTACGAGGCGGCGTGACCGTGCACAACGTCTTCCGTCTGCACACCAAACCTACGACACAACAATGAGCTCAGACCAAGACCATCTCAAGGAGACCGACACCGAGGCCCGATTCGAGTTCAAGAAGGAGGAAAAATCCGCCTTCGAGGCCGAGAAGGGTCTCACGGAGGAGACCATCAGGGTCATCTCCGAGGACAAGGACGAACCGGAGTGGATGCTCGAGCGGCGCCTGCGCGCGCTGGAGCAGTTCCACGAGATGCCGATGCCGACCGACTGGCCGGGCGCGCCGGACATCTCGGAGGTCGACGTCGACGAGATCGTCCCGTACATCCGGCCGGACATCGAGACCCGCGGCGGGGTCGACGACTGGGAGGACCTGCCCGAGGAGATCCAGGACACCTTCGACAAGCTCGGCATCCCCGAGGCGGAGAAGAACGCCCTGTCGGGCGTCGGCGCCCAGTACGAGTCGGAGATCGTCTACCAGAACATGCAGGAGCGCTGGGAGGAGAAGGGCGTCATCTTCTGCGACATGGACAAGGCCGTCCAGGAGCACGAGGAGCTCGTCAAGGAGCACTTCATGACCAAGGCCGTGCCGCCGAGCGACAACAAGTTCGCGGCGCTGCACGGTGCCATCTGGTCGGGCGGGTCGTTCGTCTACGTCCCCGAGGACACGACGGTCGACATGCCGGTCCAGGCGTACTTCCGGATGAACTCCGACGGCATGGGCCAGTTCGAGCACACGCTCATCATCGCCGAGGAGAACTCCGAAGTTCACTACATCGAGGGCTGCAGCGCGCCCAAGTACTCGGAGTTCAACCTCCACTCAGGCGGCGTCGAGGTGTTCGTGGGCGAGGGCGCTCACGTCCAGTACTCGACGGTGCAGAACTGGTCGAAGAACACCTACAACCTCAACACCAAGCGCGCCATCGCCGAGGCCGACGCCACGATGGAGTGGGTCTCCGGCTCGATGGGCTCGAAGGCGACGATGCTCTACCCGAGCACCATCCTCAAGGGCCCCGGCGCGACCGACAACCACATCACCATCGCCATGGCCGGCGAGGGCCAGGACATCGACACCGGCGCGAAGGTCTACC
The DNA here is from genome assembly GCF_051414055.1 of Halosimplex halobium. Classification (NCBI taxonomy): domain Archaea; kingdom Methanobacteriati; phylum Methanobacteriota; class Halobacteria; order Halobacteriales; family Haloarculaceae; genus Halosimplex; species Halosimplex halobium. The sequence goes on along the minus strand of NZ_JBLKNX010000005.1, from coordinate 35,405 downwards.
ACAACGCGCCCGATACCAGCTCCACCATCGAGTCCAAGTCCATCGCCAAGGACGGCGGCCGCACCAACTACCGCGGCCTGGTCCACATGGCCAACGGCGCGAAGGGCTCGAAGACCAACGTCGAGTGTGACGCGCTGATGTTCGACAACGAGTCCACGTCGGACACCATGCCGTACATGGAGATCCAGGAGAGCGACGTCGACGTGGCCCACGAGGCGACCGTCGGCAAGATCGGCGACGAGGACGTGTTCTACCTCCAGTCGCGGGGCCTGGACGACGACGACGCCAAGCAGATGATCGTCGCCGGGTTCATCGAGCCGATCACCGAGGAACTGCCCATCGAGTACGCGGTCGAGCTCAACCGCCTCATCGAACTCGAGATGGAGGGCTCGCTCGGGTAACCCCCCGGTGATTTCCATGAGTACGCAGATACACGCGAACCTCACAGAGGAACAGGTAGAGCAGATCAGCGACGAGCTCGACGAGCCCGAGTGGCTCCTCGAGACCCGTCTGGAGGCGCTGGCGGCGCTGGACGACCTGGACATGCCGGACGTGATCACCACGCCCGGCCCGCGCCACTGGACGAACCTCACCGACCTCGACTACGAGTCGCTGGTCGACCCCCTGGAGTGGGACGAGGAGAAAGACCGCGTCGAGGCCGAGGGCGCCGACGTGCTCTCGTGGTCCGAGGCGCTGGCCGAACACGGCGACCTCGTCGAGGAGCAGTTCGGCAGCGTCGTCGACCCCCAGCGGGACTTCCTGACGGCGCTGTCGACGGCCCTCTTTAGCGCCGGCACCGTCGTCTACGTCCCCGAGGGCGTCGCCGCCGAGGACGTGAAGATCCGCACCCGGATGAACAGCCGCTCGCTGTTCAACTACACGCTCGTCGTCGCCGAGGAGTCCGCCTCCGCGACGATCCTCGAACGCCAGAGCACCGGGACGAACGTCGACGGCGACCAGTACTACTCGGGCGTCGTCGAGGTCGTCGCCGGCGAGAACGCCAGCGTCCAGTACGGGGCGCTCCAGAACCTCGCCGAGGACAGCTACAACTTCCAGGTCAAGCGCGGCCACACCGCCGACCACGCCTCGGTCGACTGGATCGAGGGCAACATCGGCTCCCGGCTCACGAAGTCCAGCGTCGAGACGCGTCTGCTGGGCGAGGGCTCGGAGTCGCAGATCGTCGGCGCCTTCTTCGGCCACGACGACCAGCACTTCGACATCAACAGCCGCGTCTGGCACGAGGACGAGCACACCACGGCCGATCTGGTGACCCGCGGCGTCCTCGACGACGAGGCCCGCTCGGTCTACGAGGGCGTCCAGGACGTGGGCACGGACGCGTGGGACACCAACTCCTACCAGCGCGAGAACACGCTGATGTTGTCCGACGACAGCGAGGCCGACGCCTCGCCGAAGCTGATCATCAACAACCACGACACCGAGGCCAGCCACTCCGCGACGGTCGGCCAGGTCGACGCCGAGGAGCTGTTCTACATGACCTCCCGCGGCGTCGACGAGGAGCGCGCGAAGAACATGCTCGTCGAGGGCTTCTTCGTGCCCGTCCTCGAGGAGGTCGCGGTCGACGAGCTCCGCGAGGACCTCGACGAGCTGATCGTCGAGCGTCTGCGCGACTGACCGATTCCCGGTTCCCGGACTCCCGTTTTCCGTGCGCCTCGGCGACGTTCGCTCCCGTTCCCAGGTTGCGAAAACGCGCCCGTCCTTTAAGTTCGAGGCTGTCGAGACCACCACCAGAGTATGCGTCCACTGCACCTCCTGACGTTCGCGGCGGCGTCCGTCGTCCCGGTTCACGCGGGCCATCCCCACCTCGTGACCGACTCGGTCCTCGGGGTCGCGGTCGGGGTGGTCGTCGTCGGGCTGTACGTGCTCGCGCTCCGCTGGACGGGTAGCGGACGCGGAGACCGACGGGGCGACAGTTCCGGGAGCGGCCGAACAGAAGGGAGCGACGGCGGCCGAGCGGGCCGTGAATCCAGCCGGTAGCTCGTCGGCCGGCCGTTCCCGGGCCGGACGACCAGGGGCCGGACCTTCCCGGCCCGGCCGGCGAACGCGCGTGGCACGCCGCCGCCGGCTACCGCCGAGGGAAGGACTTACGTCCCCGCCTACCCGAGGAGTGCCTATGAATCGTGCGACGGGCGCCGACTCCCGGGAGGTGCGAGGGTGAGTCTCACCGTCCCCGTCGGGTCCGACCACCAGCTCGCCCGCCTGCTCCAGATCGGGATCGTCCTGGAGGAGGTCGTCGAGGCGCGGGCGTCGAAACACGCCCGCGACAGCGGGGCGGACCTGACCGAGGACGTGCGGGCGATGCTCGAGGACGCCGCCGAGGAGTCCGCCGACCACCGCGACCGGCTGGAGGACCTGGTGGCGGAACTCGACGCCGACACGGTCGCCTACGAGGAGATCGAGGCGCTGGTCGAGGCCCAGTACGAGTCCGACGAGGACTTCGACGGCGTCCTCTACGACCAGCTGTGCAACGAGGAGACCGCCTACAAGTTCTACGACGACCTCATCGAGGCGGTCGAGGCCTCGGACGTGGAGTTCGGCATCGACCGCGACCGGCTGCTCGACACGCTCGCGGCCATCCGCGAGGAGGAGGCCGAGGGCGTCGAGGAAGTGACCGAACTCATGGAGGAGCGCCGATGACCGCCGACGGAGCGACGCGACGGACCCAACAGGAGGGATCCCCGTGAACACGGCCGACCAGTACCTGAAAGCAATCTACCTGATCCAGCGGATGGAGGACGGTCCCGCATCGACCGGCGACCTGGCCGACCGGCTCGACGTGAGCCCCGCCAGCGCCAACGAGATGATCGGCAAGCTCGAAGACCAGGGGCTGGCCGAACACGAGAAGTACAAGGGCGTCTCCCTCTCCGACGAGGGCATCGTGCGCGCCCGCGAGGCCCTCCAGAACTACTGCATCATCGAGCGGTTCCTCGTCGAGGTCCTCGAGGTCGAGGAGTTCCGCGGCGAGGCCCGCCAGCTGGAGAGCGTCATCGACGAGACGGTCGCCGAGCGGCTGGACACCATCATCGACCGCGACCCCGCCTGCCCCGACTGCTTCGACGCCGAGAACGACGTCTGCGGCCTGCTAGAAGTCCCCGCGGCCGCCGACGACTGAGCGGGAAGACCCGACGACCAGTCGTCCGTACGTTTTTGACCGATACCGCAACCACCGGGTGGTGTGTCCGAGTGCCCGACTTGCGGGAAATCGCTGGAGACAGAGCAGGGGAAGCGCCAGCACCACGCCAAGGTCCACGGCGAGTCGCTCCCGAATCGGACGTGCGAAGGGTGTGGTAGCGAGTTCTACGACCCGAAAGCGCGGCTCTCCTACTGTGACGACTGCGAGCCGAACGCGGGCGAGAACAACGGCAACTGGAAGGACGCGAGAGAACGGGCCGAGTGCGAGCGGTGCGGCGACGAGTTCGAGTACTACCCCTCGGACAAGAACGGTGTCTACTGCCCCGGCTGCGTCCGCGAGGCCGACGAGTTCCTCGGCGACCACTACGCCGAGGTTCACGATATCGACCGGGTCGAACGGGAGTGTGAACACTGCGGCGAGGAGTTCTCGGCTCTTCCTTGTACTCTGAGAGATGGTGGTGTGCGCTTCTGCAGCAGAGAGTGTGTAAGCGATGCATTATACAACGGTCGGAGCGATCCCGGGGTCTACAACGGCGACTGGTACCAAGTGAGGCGAAGAGCGCTCGACCGCGACGATCACCGATGCCAGAACTGTGGGAAGAGAAGCGAGGAGATCGGTCGCGAACCGGACGTTCATCACATTACACCGATCCGGGAGTTCGACGACCCTCAGGAAGCGCATTCACTCGGCAACGTCGTGACACTCTGCCGGAGCTGTCACCGGCTCGCCGAATCCGGTGAGATACCACCCGAGAAACTTCGACCGAACTGACCGTCGTGCGATGCCGGAACGAATAAAATGACTCGGTGGCAATGACTACTCGAAGTCCCGTGGTGTAGTGGCCAATCATCTAGGCCTTTGGAGCGACACGGTGTGCGCGACCCATTCATCCGCCGTGTCGCGGAGCAAGCCTAGGACGGCGGTTCGAATCCGCCCGGGACTATGACAGAAATTTTATTCATTCGCGATAGCGGTGATGCGCCCGCCCCTCAGTGGCGGCTGCCGCGGATCCCGGCACCATTTTCGACGGAGCAGGCGGTTCAGTTATCGATCCAGTACCCCACCCCGGTGGTCGATAGCGACTGCAAAATAATTCATTCGTAAATTTTGAATGTCATTATACGGCAACTATTTATTATCATTCCGTCTGTATCGCCGAGTGGATCGTACCCATGCGATCAGTACTCATGGCGTTCGTCGTCGCGCTCGCGGCGGTCACCGCGGGCGTCGGCGGCGCGACGGGGGAACCGACGGACGGCCCGACGCGGGCCGAACTGACCGAGCCCGTGCCCGAGGGGGAGCCGGGCAACGCCTCCGACGGCTACACGGGGATCGAACCGACGCGCAACTGGACCGACAAGCCGGTCGACGTGGACACGGTGCCGGCCGGGCTCGCCGAGGGGGACGCGGCCGCCGGATCGGCGAGCGCGTCGTCCTCTGAGTCCATCGTGATGGACCCGGACGACGAGGACCACCCGCTGGTCGGCACGTCGAAGCAGTACCTCGGATCCGACCGGGGGAGCTACTACTTCAAGGAGTACACGCTGCTGGCGGTCGGCGACGAGATCGAGGTGTGGGTCGCGAACAACCTCTCGTGGCCGGCCGGCGACCCGCGCGAGGACCCGACGATCTCCGAGGCCCAGGCCGAGTCGATGGCCCGGCAGTTCGACGAGAACATGTACCCGGTCGAGACGGAGACGTTCGGGAAGCCCGACGCCCGCAACGGCACCGAGTCGCTGCTGGAGCAGATCGGCGCCGTCCCGGAGGACTACTACGAGACGGGCAACGGCTCCGAGCGGACGGTCCTGCTCGTGGACAACGTCCGCGACCGGAACTACTACAACCCGGAGTACCCGCTGTACATCGCCGGGTTCTACTCGCCGACGATCCAGGAGTACACCGACCGTAACGCCATCACGGTCGACGCCTACGACTGGAACGCCGTCGACGAGAGCAACGAGCGGACGGGCTACGAGGGCACGCTGGCCCACGAGTACCAGCACCTCATCCACGCCGACCTGGACGGCGACGAGACCACCTGGGTCAACGAGGGGATGTCGGACTACGCCGAGTACATCACCGGCTACGGCGTCCCGGAGGGCCACCTCGGGGCCTACGAACAGATGCCCTCGAACTCGCTGACCAACTGGGAGGACCAGGGGGCGGAGAACGTCCTCGCGGACTACGGGATCGCCTACGCGTGGACGATGTACCTGGCCGACCAGTACGGCCGGGAGTTCGTCTCCAACCTCGCACAGGATACGGACAACGGCATCACTGGCGTCGAGAACACCCTGGACGAGGTCGGGGCGAAACGCGACTTCGCCGACCTCTACCAGGACTTCTCGACCGCCGTGGTGACCGACGACATCCGGACGCCGCCGAAAGACGAGTTCCACATCGACGGCGTCGAGGTGACCGTCAACACCTCCGGGTCGGTCGGCACCGCCGGCGCCTGGGGGACCAACTACCGGACCATCGACACGAGCGAGCGGGGTCCGATCAGGGACGTGACGGTCTCGGGGACCGACTTCACGGACACGGAGTGGTCGACGGCGACCGACCCCGTGACCGGCGAGGGCGAGGTCCTCTACAGCGGGTCCGGAAACCTGCTCGACCGCCACGCGGTCGTCGAGCGGGACCTCACGAACGTCGAGGACCCGACGCTCACATTCGAGAGCTTCCAGCGCATCGAGGAAAACTGGGACTACGGCTTCGTGCAGGTGTCGACCGACGGCGGCGAGACCTGGGAGAGCCTCGCGAACGAGAACACCGACGCCTCGCCGAGCGCCGACGCCCACCCGACGGTGAAGGCGAACGTGCCGGGGCTGACCGGCGACACGGACGGCTGGGAGTCCCAGACGTTCGACCTCTCGGCCTACGAGGGCAACGAGAGCGTCCTGATCTCCTTCCGGTACGTCACCGACTGGGCGTTCGTCAAGGACGGCTGGTACGTCAGGAACGTCAGCGTCGCGGGCGAGTCCGTCCCGACGAACTCGACGGCGCCGTATCTGAGCGAGCGCGAGGCGACCGGCGACAACGTCGAGTACCAGTTCTCGTTCATCGGGATCAAGCACAACGGCAACTACCAGGTCAAGCAGGTCGACACGACGACCTTCGACGAGGCCGGCGAGCGCGACCTGCGGAAGTTCCTCCACAACGGCAACTTCGAGACGGTGGTCGTCGCGAGCACATGGGCCGCCGAGGAGGGCGAGAGCGGTCGCGTCCCCGTCGGCGTCGAGTTCACCTTCGCCGGTGAGCAGGCTCCCGGGAACGGCAACGGTCCCGGGAACGGCAACGGGAACAACGGCAACGGTCCCGGGAACGGCAACGGGAACGGCCCCGGAAACGGAAACAACGGTAACGGTCCCGGCAACGGAAACGGCCAGGGGAACGGCAACGGCCCGCCGAAGTAGCGAGACGGTCGGACGGGAACGGTCCCGCGGGACCGTCGCCGTCCCGGCGCTCGCGTTTTCAGACCGGTTCGTGGACCGCGCGGTAGCCCTCGCCGGTCGACTCGACGGACTCGACGGTGTAGAAGCGGATCTCCCGCTCCTGTTTCGTCCGGACGGGGAAGTCGTAGTGGACGGCGTCGTAGCCGAGTTCTTCCCCGTCGTCGCGAACGTCGGCGACGAACTCGCGGTGGCGGTCGAGGCGCTCCTCGACGACCGACCGCGAGAGCGCGGGGGCTTCGGTCACTGCGTCGTCGAACACCTCGGCGAAGGCGGGTTCGCGCTCGTAGCCGACGGAGTCGCGGCCGGCGACCAGCGCCGCCAGCGAGGTGGTGCCGGTGCCCCAGAAGGGGTCGAGCACGGTGTCGCCGTAGGCCGAATACATGTTGACGAGGCGGTAGGGGATCTCGAAGGGGAACGCGGCGGAGCGCTCGCGGAGCTCGTCGTGGTCGAGCGCCTGGAGTTCGCCGCTCACGTCGGTCCACACGTCGGAGAACCAGCGGTTGCGCTCCTCCCAGAAGTAGGCGGCCTCGTAGCGCCGATCCGCGCCGGGCTCGAACGACCGGGAGTCGTCGCCGTTGCGGAAGACGAGGACGTACTCGTGTTCGAGGGTGACGTAGGCGTTGGGCGGGACCATCCCCGAGCCCATGAACTTCGCGGCGCTGTTGGTCGGTTTGCGCCAGAGCACGTCCGGCAGGGGGTCGAACCCGAGCGACCGGAACGCTTCGAGCACGCGGGCGTGGTTGGGGTAGACGCGGAACGTGTCGTCGACGGTGCGGGTCGCGTCGCCGACGTTGACGCAGGCGACCCCGCCGTCGACGAGCACACGTTCGAGTTCGGCCCACACCTCGTCGAGGACGCCGTGCATCGCCTCGAAAGCCCGCTGGCCGTCGTCGGCCGCCAGCGCGTCCGCGACGGCCGGATCGAGCGCGCCGAACGTCTCGTCCCACATCTCGATCATCGGGTACGGCGGCGAGGTGACGACCAGGTCGACGCTGTCGTCGGCCAGCCCCGAGAGTTCGCGCGCGTCGCCGAGGACGACCCGATGACTCGTCTCCATCGTCTCCCATCTCCCGCCCGCGGTCCTTGAGTCTCCCGACCTGTGTCGCCGCGACTCCCGGCCCCGACCCCGCGGTCGCCCCGCCACCTGCCGGCCGCCGGGACCGCCACCGCCGGCCCGGACCGCGGCCGATATCAATTCTTAATAGCTCACTCCGACTCGGTTAACATATGACCGTCGTCAGCGTCTCGATGCCGGACGAGTTGCTCGAACGGATCGACTCGTTCGCGGACGAACACGGCTACACCGGGCGGAGCGAGGTGGTCCGGGAGGCCGCGCGCAACCTCCTCGGGGAGTTCGAGGACAAACAGCTGGAAGAGCGGGAGCTGATGGGCGTGGTGACCGTCCTGTTCGACTACTCGTCGTCGGGCGTCGAACACCGGATGATGAATCTCCGCCACGAGTACGAGAACCTCGTCGCCTCGAACGTCCACAGCCACATCGGCGACCACTACTGCCTCGAACTGTTCATCCTCGAGGGCGACCTGGAGGACATCTCCACGTTCGTCGGCAAGATCCGCGCGACCCAGGACACGCTCTCGATCGACTACTCCGTCATGCCCGTCGACCGCATCGACACGATCTGAGCGACGGACCTCGACCAGGGTCGTGACCGGATCCGCTCCTCACCCGGTCAGTCGAAGGCGGCGGCGAGGACGGCGTCGTAGGCGTGTTCGTAGGCGTCGGCGACGGCCGCCGGGTCGCCGCGCTCGGCCTTCGACAGCGGCGGCAGGCGGGTCTCGGTCGCCGGGTCGACCAGGTCGGTCACGTCCGGGACCCGTTCCTCAAGCTGGCCGGCCTCGGGACCGCCGCTGGCGACGGCGCAGCCCTTCGCGTAGCGGTCGCCGTCGTAGACGCGGACGCGACCGGGCTCGACCACGGCGACGGCGTCGGGGTCGACGTCCCGGAACGGGCGTGCCACGTCCGCGTATGACTCGACGACCGCACGCTCGGCCGCCTCGACTTCGGCGAGCAGCGACCGCTGTTCGGGGAGATGCCGGTCTGTCATCACCTCGTTGAACGCGTCGACCGACGAGACGCGGGGCGCGTCGGACAGGGGGAGCGCCTCCCGCACGGAGTCGGGGAGTTCGACCGTCCCGTTGACGACGAACGACTCCCCGACGCGGTCGACGAGGAACTCCCGCTCCTCCTTCCCGAGGAGGCCCGTGCCGCCGCCCGGGTTCGGTCGCCACAGGCGGTGGACAGGGTTGATGTCCTCCGGTGTCACGTCGGCGGCGCTGGCCGCGGCGAGCTTGCGGGCGTCCTTCCCGTAGAGGCGACCCTCCGCCGTGGCATCCAGATAGTCGTCGTGGTCGAACCAGAAGTCGTTGCCCGCGCGGGGCTTGAACCCCACGGCGCCGGCCCGCTCGACCAGCCCGGTCGAGAAGGTGGTCTTGCCGGCGTCGACGCGCGCGCCACCGGCCACGAGCAGCCTCATCGGTCCCCTCCCCAGCTCATTGCTCGCTCGCGCCGTCGGCGTCGACGCCCGGCGCCAGCCCGTAGTAGCCGGGTTCGCCGTCGGTCTCGGGCTCGGCGAAGACGAACTTCTCGCTGTGGCCCATCATCCACGGGATCGCCCAGTCCAGCAGGACGTTCTCCGTCTCGATGTCCAGCTCGGCCTCGGGGTCGACCCCCTGCAGCAGCCGGCCGACCTCGTAGATCGTGTAGAGCTTGTCGGCGTCGAGCACCTCGGCGGGCTCGCGGAACTCCAGGGGTCGCAGGTCGTCGAAGTCGGATTTCGGTCGCGGCATGGACCCGGATACTCGGGGTCGACGCCTAAAGCCCTCGAAACGCGACTGGGGCGCGACGGTCGCACTACGGCGTCCGTCCGGCGGCTGGTCGGTGGAGTGCGGTCCGGCGGGTGGTCGAGGAGCGGCGACCGACGGGTGGTCGAGGAGCGGCGACCGACGGGTGGTCGGTGGTGTGCGGTCCGGGGGCTGGTCGGTGAAGCGCGGCGCAGCGGCTGACCGGTCGGGCGCGAAAAAATGTCGGTGGTGAACTGACTCGTCGTTACTCGAAGTGGCCGACAGCGGTCTCGTACTGGTCGGCGACCTCGTCCCAGTCGACGACCTCGAAGAAGGCGTCGATGAAGCTGCCGCGGTCCGGGCCGTAGTCGTAGTAGTACGAGTGCTCCCACACGTCCAGGGCCATGATGGGGTGTGCGCCCCAGAGCGCGCCCTGGTCGTGCTTGTCGACGGCCACGTTGCGCAGCTGCTTGGCGACGGGGTCGTAGACCAGCAGCGCCCAGCCACCGGCGGCCGACGCGGCGGCCTCGAACTCGCCCTTCCAGCCCTCGTAGGAGCCGAAGTCCTCCTCGATGCGGTCGCGGAGGTCACCCTCCGGCTCGCCGCCGCCGTTCGGGGACATGTTGTCCCAGAACAGCGTGTGGAGGTAGTGCCCACAGCCGTTGTGGGTGACGTTGCCCAGCGCGCCGGCTGTCGAGGAGTAGTCCCCCGACTCGCGGGCGTCGGCGAGCGTTTCCTCGGCGGATTCGAGGCCGTTGACGTACCCCTGGTGGTGGGTGTCGTGATGCCACGTGAGCACCTGCTCGCTGATGTGCGGCTCGAGCGCGTCGTAGTCGTACGGGAGCGGCGGAAGCTCGGGATCGGAATGTTCTGGCATAGATATCTCCTCCACTCGGAGAGTCGGCTGGATACCTGTTAAAGTTTGAGGAACTGGATGGGTGTGAGTGTCTCGCACGGCCGACACTGACGGAGCCTGACCCGCGGGACGCGGCCGAATCCGTCGCTCGGCTGTAGGCCCGCAACCACTCGGCGTCGAGAGAGATCGGAGCGGCGTCGACCGCCGGGATCAGTCGTCGGCCCGCGCCCGCTCGAACATCTCGATTGCATCCTCCCGCCGCTCGCTGTGGTCGACGATGGGCGCGGGGTAGTCGGGCGCGAGCATCTCCCGGCGGCCGGCGTCGAGTTCGTGCCACTCGTGGACGGCGTCGGCGGGCACGTCCCGGAGTTCGGGCACGTACTCCCGGATGTACTCGGCGTCGGGGTCGTAGCGCTCCCCCTGGGTCATCGGGTTGAACACGCGGAAGTACGGCTGGGCGTCGGTCCCGGTGGAGGCGGCCCACTGCCAGCCGCCGTTGTCGTTTGCTGTGTCGTGGTCGACGAGTTTCTCGCGGAACCAGTCGTAGCCCTCCCGCCAGTCGATCAGGAGATCCTTCGTCAGGAAGGAAGCGACGATCATCCGCACGCGGTTGTGCATGTACGCCTCCGCCCGTAGCTGGCGCATCCCCGCGTCGACGATGGGGTAGCCCGTCTCGCCGTCCTTCCAGGCCTGCAGCGCCTCGGGGTCGTGGTTCCACTCGATGGCTCGCTCGTAGTCCTTGAAGTTCTCCGTGACGACGCTCGGCTCGTCCCAGAGGACGTGGTGGTAGAACTCCCGCCACGCGAGTTGCGACTCGAACTCCTCGGCGGAGTCGTAGTCGGCGCCGGCGGCCGCGGACTTCGCCTCGCGGACCGCCTCGTGGACCTCGCGGATACCGATGGTGCCGAACTTCAGATGGGCGGAGAGCCGGGACGTACACTCGTCGGCCGGGTAGTCCCGGCGGTCGTCGTAGTCGTACACGTCGCCCTCGCAGAAGGCGTCGAGCAGGTCGCGGGCCACCGCGGTGCTCGCGGGCGGCACGTCGGCCTCGGGTTCGTCGAAGTCCAGGTCGGCGAGTGTCGGGAGCGGTTCGTCGTCGGCAACGTCGGCGAGGTCGCTCTCGTCGGGGGTCGGCGCGGGCGGGAGCTTCTCCCGGTCGCGCCACTTCTTCCAGAAGTAGGTGAACACGGAGTAGACCTCGCCCTGGTTGGTGCGGATCGACCCCGGTTCGTGCAGCAGGGCGTCCTCGACGCTCCGGCGGGCCACGTCGGCGTCGTCGAGCGCCCGCCGGACGGCGGCGTCGCGCTCGCGACCCAGGCCGGAGACCTCCGAGCCCCACGTGACGGCGTCGGCACCCACTTCATCGGCGATGGCGGGGACGACCTCGCGTGGGTCGCCGTGGCGGATCAGGAGGTCGCTGCCCCGCTCGCGGTACCACGCCCGCAGCGAGTCGAGCGCGTCGAGCATGAACGCGACGCGGGGCGGGCCCGCGTGGGCGAGCACGTCGCGGTCGAAGACGAACAGTGGGACGACGGGGCCGTCGGCGGGTACGTCTTCCAGTCGCCCCGCCGCGGCGGCCAGCCCGCGGTTGTCCGCCGTCCGCAGGTCCCGCCGGTGCCAGTGGACTCTCATACACCGTGGTGTCGGTTCCCCACCCTCAAAACACCCCCAAACGAGTGGGGCGTCCCGCGGGGGTAGCGTCGTCCCGCGGGGGTAGCGCCGGCCCCGGCGGTCGCCACGCACGCTTAACCGGCAGGCGACCCACCGACGGAGCATGGACCACGTCACGCTCGACGTCTCCGACGGCGTCGCGACGGTCACGCTCGACCACCCGGAGATGCGCAACGCGCTGACCAGCGGTGTCGCGACGGACCTCATCGACGCGATGGACGCTATCCCGGAGGAAGCGCGCTGCGTCGTCCTCGCAGGGAACGGCTCCACCTTCTGCGCCGGGGGCGACATCGACGCGATGGTCGACGGGCTGGATAGCGAGGTGCCGGCCCACGAGCGGGTCGAGCGCATCGTCGGGGAAACGGCCGGGGCCGTCCGGGCGGTCGCGACCTGCGACCTCCCGACCGTCGCGAAGATCCACGGCCCGGCCTACGGCGCGGGTGGCGCGCTCGCGATCGCCTGCGACGTGTTGCTCGCCAGCGACTCGGCGTCGATCAGCTTCGGCTTCCGCCAGGTCGGCCTCAACGCCGACTCCGGCGCCTCGCACCTGCTCCCGCGGATCGTCGGCGAGAACGTCGCGAAGGAACTGCTGTTCACGGGCGAACTCATCGACGCCGACCGCGCCGAGGAGGTGGGGCTGTTCAACCACGTCTACGACGACGAGGAACTCGACGAGCGCGTCGCGGGGATGGTCGAACGGATCGCCTCCGGGCCGACGGTCGCGCTGAAGCAGTCGAAGCGGCTCGTCGAGCAGGGGCAGACGGGTTCGCTCGACGAGGCCATCGAGAACGAGGCCGCCGCGCAGATCGTCTCCGCCTCGACCGACGACCACGAGGAGGGCGTCCGCGCGTTCGTGGCGAGTCGCGAACCCGAGTTCGAGGGGGAGTGACTGTGGGGAGCCCGGTCGACGCGCCGGCGGTCGGGGTCAGTCGTCGGCGGGACAGCCGGGACCGTCGCCGTCGATCCGGCAGTCGCTGGTCGGGCGGTCGTCGGTCCCGCCGTCGGTCGCGTAGGCGTCGTCGAGCGAGCGGAGGCTCCCGGAGGCGAGCAGGCGGCCCGGGAGCGTCTCCCGGAGTCCGGGGCGGGCGAACGACTCGCTGCCGATGACGGCGAAGCCGGCGAAGACGACGAGGAAGCCGGCGACGGCGAGCCCCGAGATCGTCTCGCCCAGCAGCGCCCACCCGCCGAGCGTCGCCACGAGCGGGACGACGTAGAACGCGAGGTTCGCGCGGATGGCCCCCACCTCGTCGATGAGGCCGAAGTACGCGATGTAGGCGACGGCGCCGGCCAGCAGGGCGACGTAGGCGAGCGCGAGCACGGCTCCGGGCGTCCACGTGATCGCGGCGGGCGACTCGCCGGCCGCCAGGCTGAGTCCGTGGGTGACGACGGCCGCCAGCGGGAGGCCCCAGGCGGTGCGGACGGTGCTGGACAGGTCGGCGTCGGCCCGGCGGATCAGTACCGACCCGAGCGCGCCACAGACCGCGCTGACGAGCATGAGCCCCTCGCCGAGCAGCCCGCCGGCGCCGAACGCCGACGGGTCGGGGTTGGCCACGAGCGCGACGCCGACCAGCCCCATCGCCATCCCGACGGCGCCGCGGGCCGAGAGCCGCTCGTCCGCGAGCAGGACGGCCGCGAGCACGGGCGTCAGGATGGGATTGAGGCTCGCGATGATGGCGGCGACGCCGCTGGTGACGTACTGCTGGCCCACGAACAGCAGCGCGTTCGTCAGTCCGATGGCGAACAGCCCGGTCGCGACGATCCCCCCCAGGTCGCCCCGTGTCCGCGGGACCAGGTCGGCGCGCGAGCGAGTCAGCAGGACGTAGGCTATCAGCGCGACGGCCGCGACGTCGAACCGGAGCGCGACGAACAGCAGCGGCGGGAAATACTCCAGACCGCCCTTGGCGGCGACGAACGTGCCGCCGAACAGCAGACTCGTCGCGAGGAACGCCGCGACGGTCTTGCGGCCGATCACGGCGACACCTCCGCGGGCGTCGGTCCCAGATAGATGACGTGAGAGAACATCGTGGAATATCGTACGGTTCGAAGCCTTATAGGCCCGTCCAGAAATCCTTGAGCGGCGGGCAAGCGCGGCGACGGGTGTCGGGATTGCACGGCGTGAAACGATTTCGTACCGTGAAGAACACGACCGACCGCGGCGTATCGAGCCCGTCGAGCGGCCCGAAAACGGTTTAGCCCGAGCGGCGCCACTCCCGGTATGGACGCGGCGCTCGAAGACGTGGAGTTCCTCGCGCTGTCGGCCAACCGTGTGGCCGTCCTGCGGTCGCTCGCCGAAGGGCCGCGGAGCCGGTCGGAGCTGGCCGACGAGACGGGCGCCTCCCAGGCCACGCTCGGCCGGATCCTCGCGGACTTCGAGGAGCGGTCGTGGGTCCGGCGGACCGACGGGGCCTACGAGGCGACGGCCACGGGCGAACTGGTCGCCGACGCGTTCGCGGATCTCCTGGAGGCGCTCGAACTCGAACGCGACCTCCGGGACATCGTCGCGTACCTCCCGACCGAGGAACTGGGGTTCGACCTCGCGCGGCTGACCGACGCGACGATCACCGTCCCCACGGAGACGCGGCCGTCGGCGCCGGTCCAGCGGCTGCTCGACCTGGAGCGGGCGGCCGACGAGGTCCGGGCGTTCTCCCACGCGTTCAACGAGGGGACGCTCTCGCTGCTGGCCGGGCGGGCCGCCGCGGGCGAGGTCCGGTTCCGCGGCGTCTTCTCCCCCGAGGCCGTCGACGCGCTGACGAGCGAGGAGGGGCTCCGCCGTGACCTCCTGAGCCTCGTCGACGCCGACTCGGCCGCCGTCCGGGTCCGCCCGGCCGGCGTCCCGGTCGCCGGGACCGTCGCCGACGGGCGGGTCCACCTGCTGGTCCGGGACGACAGCGGCGTCCTCCGGGCGGCCATCGACACCGACGACGCCGCCGTCCGCGAGTGGGCCGAGGACGCCTTCGAGCGCTACTGGACGGAGGCCACGCCGCTCGACCGCGAAACCGTGGCCTCCCCCGAGTGAGATTCTCCCCCGAGTGTGGCCCTCGGGCGGTAGACTCGCCGTGCAGTCCGGTCGCCCCGACCCCCGACCGCCCGCTACCGCGTTCGCCAGGCTTTTGATTTAGACAGGTCTAATTCACGGATATGATGCGTCACGTGCGGTCCGTCCGGCGGAGCCACGCCGCCGGGTCGGCTGTCTGGCGGGGGGTGGATACGCCGTGAGCGACTTTCTGGCGGTGATGTTCGCGGCGATGGTCGCGCAGTTGATCGTCCTGCCCGGCGAGAAGGTGCAGTTCATCATCGCGGGGCTGGCGACGCGGTTCCGCCCGCTGACGGTCGTCGGCGCAGCGGGGCTGGCCTTCGCCGGCTGGACGGCGCTGGAGGTCTGGTTCGGCCAGGCGCTGAAGGGGGCGCTGCCGCCGGTGTACCTCGACGCCATCTCCGGGATGCTCTTCCTGCTGTTCGGTGTGCTGCTCCTCCGGTCGATCCCCGAGGGCGGCCGTGTCACGCCGACCGACGCCGGCCGCTCGCCCGAGGAGGCCGAGACCGACGGCGGGTACGCGGGCGTCGGCGGGAGCGGCGACCTCGACGTGTCGGTGCTGGGGTGGGACGTGCCCGACCGCTTCGGTAACTTCCTCCCCATCTTCGTGCTGATGGCGGTCGGCGAGTTCGGCGACAAGACCCAGCTGGTCACGATCAGCCTCGCCGTCCAGTACGGCGCCCACCCGGGCATCTGGGTCGGCGAGATGCTCGTCATCATCCCCATCAGCCTCGCCAACGCCTACTTCTTCAGCACGTTTTCGGGCCGGTTCGACGCGGCGAAGGCCCACCTGTTCGGCGCGGGCGTGTT
This sequence comes from Halosimplex halobium, assembly GCF_051414055.1. Lineage (NCBI taxonomy): Archaea > Methanobacteriati > Methanobacteriota > Halobacteria > Halobacteriales > Haloarculaceae > Halosimplex > Halosimplex halobium. The sequence goes on along the minus strand of NZ_JBLKNX010000005.1, from coordinate 19,626 downwards.
CTTCTTCTTCGGCCTCGACACGTTCCTCGCCATCTTCACCGACTTCTCGGTCTGGGAGACGGTCGTCGGCGCCGTCTCGAACGCCGTCCAGTCCGCGGTCGGTGCGGTGGCTGCCGCCGTTCCCGCCGTCGCGGCGCTCGTCTGAGTTCGGTTCGTCTTCGCTGTCGTCCGCGCCCATCAGTCGCCGGCCGCCGACCGCTGATCGCCACCCCCAAGCCGGTCCGGCCGATACGCTCTCGCGATGAGTGACGCCGACGCGGAGACGGAGGCGGACGCACCAGCGGAAGCGTTCCTGCCCGACGACGCCGACGCCGTCCGCGAGGCGCTGGTCGAGTGGTACGAGGCCGACCACCGCGACTTCCCGTGGCGGCGGACCGACGACCCCTACGAGATCCTCGTCTCGGAGGTGATGAGCCAGCAGACACAGCTCTCACGGGTGGTCGCCGCCTGGGAGGCGTTCCTGGAGCGGTGGCCGACGACCGCGGACCTGGCGGCCGCCGACCGCGCGGACGTGGTGGGGTTCTGGAGCGACCACAGCCTCGGCTACAACAACCGCGCGAAGTACCTCCACGAGGCCGCCGACCAGGTCGAGTCCGAGTACGGCGGCGAGTTCCCCGAGTCGCCCGACGAGCTCTCGGAGCTGATGGGCGTCGGCCCCTACACCGCCAACGCGGTCGCGAGCTTCGCCTTCGACAACGGGAACGCGGTCGTCGACACGAACGTCAAGCGCGTCCTCTACCGCGCGTTCGACGTGCCGGACGACGACGACACCTTCGAGCGGGTCGCCGCCGAGTTGCTGCCCGAGGGGGAGTCCCGCGTCTGGAACAACGCCGTCATGGAACTCGGCGGGGTCGCCTGCGAGAAGACACCCGCCTGCGACGAGGCGGGCTGTCCCTGGCGGGAGTGGTGTCACGCCTACGGGACGGGCGATTTCACCGCGCCGGACGTGCCCACCCAGCCCGACTTCGAGGGGTCTCGGCGGCAGATGCGCGGCCGGGTCGTGAACGTCCTCGGCGCCAGCGAGGAACTCGCGCTCGACGAGCTCGGCCCGAAAGTCCGCGTCGACTACGCGCCCGACGGCGAGTACGGCCGCGAGTGGCTCGCCGACCTCCTCGCGGACCTGGACGACGACGGACTGGTCGACTACGACGAGTCGGCCGGCGTCGCCAGCCTCCGGAAGTGACCGCCGCGGCCCCTCGGACCTGGCGGGACCGGGAGGGGCAGATTGTTACCCGCGGCCGACAAACCGGCCGTCGATGGTCGGACCCCTCGGCGCGGTCGCGCTGGCAGCGGTCGCGACGGTCGTCATCTGGAAGGGCAGCGTGTGGTTCGAGCGGGCCGCCGAGCGGCTCAGCAGGTACTACGGGCTGCCGGTGGCCGTCCACGGGGCGGTCGTCGTCGCCGTCGGGTCGAGCTTCCCGGAGATCAGCTCCGTCGTCATCAGCACGGTCGTCCACGGCGAGTTCTCGCTGGGCGTCGGCGCGATCGTCGGCAGCGCCATCTTCAACCTCCTCGTGATCCCCGCCGTCTCGGCGCTGGCCAGCGAGGAGCTGACCTCGACGCGGGACATCGTCCACAAGGACGCCCAGTTCTACGTCATCAGCATCCTCGTCCTGTTCATCGTCTTCGCGCTCGGGGCGACCTACGTCCCCGGGGGGACGAACCGCGAGGCGGTGCTGACGCCGGCGCTCGTCGTCGTCCCGCTGGCCACCTACGGCGTCTACGTCTTCCTCCACCAGCAGGACGCCGCCGACTACGTCGCCGACCCCGCCGGCAACGTCAGCGTGCTCCGGGAGTGGGGCACCCTCGCCGTCTCGCTCGTCGTGATCGCCGTCGGCGTCGAGGGCATCGTCCGGGCGGCGCTCGCGCTGGGCGAAGCCTTCGAGACGCCGACGTTCTTCTGGGGGCTGACGGTCATCGCCGCGGGGACGAGCCTGCCGGACACGTTCGTCAGCGTCAACGCCGCTCGCGAAAACGACGACGTCACCAGCCTCGCGAACGTCCTCGGGAGCAACACCTTCAACCTCCTCGTCGCCATCCCCGTCGGCGTCCTGCTGGCCGGGGAGGCGACCATCGACTTCCTGGCGGCCATCCCGACGATGGGCTTCCTCGCGCTCGCAACGCTCGTGTTCATCGTCTTCGCCCGCACCGGACTGGAGATCACCGACCGCGAGGCCTACGTGTTTCTCGGGCTGTACGCCGTCTTCCTCGCGTGGATGGGCCTCGAATCCGCCGGCGTCATCGAGACCGTCCGTGGGATCTGAGCCGTCGGCCCCCGGCGACGCCGTCGACCGCGGCGGTTTTTACCCGTGCCTTCGCAGAGCCAGTATGCCCGAGCGACCACACGTCGTCGCGCTCTGCGGGAGCCTCCGCGAGGAGAGCTACACGCGCAGGGCGCTGCGGATCGTACTGAGGGAGGCCGAGGACCGGGGCGCCAGTGTCGACCTGGTCGACCTCCGCGAGCTGGACCTGCCGGTGTTCGACGCGGACGACGACGACGCCGGCGACGCGCCGGAGCTGCGCGAGCGGGTCGGCCGGGCCGACTCGGTCGTCTTCGGCACGCCCGTCTACCACGGGTCGTACTCCTCGGCGCTCAAGACGGCGCTCGACTACTGCGGGTTCGACGAGTTCGAGAACACGACCGTCGGTCTGCTCTGTGTCGCCGGCGGATCCTTCCCGATCACCTCGCTCGACCACCTGCGGTCGGTCGCCCGCTCGCTCAACGCGTGGGTGGTCCCCCACCAGGTCGCGCTCCCGAAGGTCCGGACGAAGTTCGACGGGCCCGACCTGCGCGACGGGGACGACGCCGAGCGCGTGCGGACGCTGGGCCGGCGCGTCGTCGAGTACGCCAACATCGAACCGGACCCGCCCTGCCCGGAGAGCACGGAGAACGTCGGTGCGACCCGCTGAGGGCGCCGCCTCGACCCGAGCCAGGGAGAAGCCGGCTCGGAAACCAGGCCGGTACATGTAAACGATCGGAGGCCACACGGTCCGACAATGAGCGACGGCGCGACGGTCCTGTGGGTCTGCGAGGAGTCGGTGACCGGGCGGGTCGCCGGGGCCGTCGAGTCGGACGTCGAGGCGGCCGATACAGACGCCGAAGTGGCCGAGGCGGACGTCGAGGCCGTCGAAGCGGTCGCCCGTCTGGAGCGGGCCGGCTACGCGGTCGTCCGGTCGACGCCCGGGTCGGTCGCCGACGCGCTCGCCGGCGAGCGGCCCGACTGCGCGGTCTGCGACACCGGCCCGTTCTCGGCGGCCGAGGCGGTCGAGACCGTCGAGACGCTCGCGGCGAGCGGCCCTCCGGTCGTCGTGTTCGCCCGCGGCGGGGACGAGTCGCTCGCCGGCCGGACCGTCGCCGCTGGCGCCGACGAGTACGTGCCCGCGTCGGCGGGCGCCTCGCTGGTCGCCGCCGTCGACCGGGCGCTCGACCGCGGGCGGGACGTGGGTGACGACCACGACGACGGTGACGACCACGAGGAGGCGGACGAAGGGGAAGCGGCCGAGGGAGCGGCCCGGCAGCGGCTCGACGCGCTGTTCGCCGCCACGCCGGACCCGGTCGTCGAGTACGTCTTCGAGGACGGCGAACCCGTCGTCGAGTCGGTCAACCGCGCGTTCGTCGAGACGTTCGGCTACGACCGCGGGGTCGCCGTCGGCGAGCCGCTGAACGACCTGGTCGTCCCCGACGGCAGGGAGGCGGAGGCGGCGTCGCTCGACGAGCGGGTGCGGGCCGGCGAGCGCCTCCGCGTCGAGACCGAGCGAGAGACGACCGACGGGGCCCGAACCTTCCTCCTCCGCAACGTGCCCGTCGAGTCCGGCGACCGGCCCGCGGGCTACGCCGTCTACGTCGACATCAGCGACCGGAAGGACCGCGAGCGACGGCTCCGGGAGCAGAACGACCGGCTCAACGAGTTCGCGAGCGTCATCGGCCACGACCTGCGCAACCCGATGGGCGCGGTCAGGCACCGCATCGAGATGGCCCGCCGGACGGGCGACGAGCGCCACCTCGAGGACGCCGTGTCGGCGCTCGACCGGATGGACGAGCTGCTCCGGGACCTGCTCCGGATGGCTCGCCAGGGCGAGCAGCTCGGCCGGACCGAGCCCGTCTCGCTCGCCGAAGTCGCCCGCGGCGCCTGGGACAACGTCCCCACCGGCGAGAACTCGCTGGTCGTCGCCGACGACCCGACGGTCGTCGCCGACCGCGGCCGGCTGACCCAGCTGCTGGAGAACCTGTTCGTCAACTCCGTCGAGCACGGCTCGACGAGCCCTGCTTCGCAAGCTCAGCAGGACACCGTGGAACACGGGGCTGACGACCCGCCCGGAACCGTCGAGGTCAGGGTCGGCGTCGGCGAGGACGGCTGTCTCTTCGTCGAGGACGACGGCCGGGGGATCCCCGAGGCGGACCGCGGGGACGTGTTCGAGTCGGGATTCTCGACCGCGGCCGACGGGACCGGCTACGGCCTGGCGATCGTCCGGCAGGTCGCGCGCGCCCACGGCTGGGAGGCCGCGGCGACCGAGAGCGCCGACGGCGGCGCCCGCTTCGAGTTCCGCGGCGTCGAGTTCGACGAGTAACGACACCTTCTTGGCGCCGTCGGGGATAGCGACGACTGGGCGCGGGTAGCCAAGCCAGGAAACGGCGCAGCGCTTAGGACGCTGTCCCGTAGGGGTCCGCCGGTTCGAATCCGGTCCCGCGCAGTTCTGTCGCGAGCCAACGGCGAGCGACGAATGCGCAAGCGGATCTGAATCCTGGAAGGAACGCGCAGCGACCGTCGGGAGCGAGCATTTCTTCCTCCGGTTCGAATCCGGTCCCGCGCACTTCTGCTGCGAACGGTACGCGGACAGGGCACCCGACCGAGCCGACCCTTCGGGCGGCCGGAAGCTGTAGGAAAGTTATAAATAACCGGTGAGCGACATCCCGGGTGAGATGCGTTACACGATCGGCAAGCGTCCCAGCTACGCGGTGCTGGAGCTGGAGCTGGCGGAGGGTGAGGAGATCGAGACGAAACCGGGTGCGATGATGACCCAGTCCGCGGGCATCGACAACGAGACGAACATCGGGGGTGACGACGGCGTGATGGGGATGGCCAAGCGGGCGATGAGCGACGAGCGGGGGCTGATCGAGAACACCTACTACGCGACCGACGACGAGTCGACGGTGACGCTGGTGCCCGACCACCCGGGCGACATCACGGCGATAAACGTCGGCGAGCAGGGGCCGATCCGGTCGCAGTCGGGGTCGCTGCTGGCGTGGGAGCCGCTGGTCGAGCGCTCGACGGAGCTGAACAACACCTCGAACCTCTTCTCGTCGGGCGAGCTGACGGTGCTGGGTATCTCCGGGCAGGGGATGGCCTTCGTCTCCTCGTACGGGTCGATGTACGAGGTCGACGTGACGACGGGCGAGCCGCTGACCGTCGACGAGGACCACCTCGTCGCCTGGACGGAGGGGCTGTCGATGAGTCGCCAGCGCGACGGCAGCATCAAGTCGACGATGCTCGGCGGCGAGGGCTACGTGACGGAGTTCACCGGCGATGGCCACGTCTGGCTGCAGACGCGCAACCCGCTGACGCTGATGGCCGGCGGGACCGCACACGAGGACGACGACGACGCGGGCGGCCCGAGCGTCGACGACTTCATCTGATCGACCCGGTCGCCGGCTCGCGAGGCCCCGGGACCGGCGGCGTTCCGGGTCGGAGTTCGCTGGACCCGCGGGGTTCCGGGGCGGGTTCCGCGGGCAGGCCGTCTCCCGGAGAGCGGTGGCGACGGAGTTAACCCAGCGCCGCCGAACCCGTCGGTATGACCGAACGCAGTGAACCGTGGAGGACGCGATCCGCGGGGAGGACCGGACCGTGCGCGTAGTGCTGGCCGTCGGGACGACGCGGACGGCGGCGATCGACGGGATCAGCGCCGCCGGCGCCGACCCGGACGTGATGGTCCACACGCCGAGCGCCGACGCGGAGATCGTCTGTTACGGCGAGCCGATCCGGGCGCCGGTCGTACCGGTGAGCCCGACGGGGACGCCGACGCCGGCGCTGGTGACGCGGGCGGTGCGTGACCTGGTCGACTTCGACGTGACCGTCGTCGACGCCGGGCTGGCGGAGCCGACGGGCGCGCCGACGGTGACCGTGGGCGCGCGGCCCGGGGGGGACGTTCGCGACGAGGACCCGGTGGCGACGGCCCACGGGGCCTTCGAGGCCGCCCGGCAGTTCGGGCGGGCGCTGCCCGACGACGCCATCTACCTGGGAGAGTCAATCCCCGGCGGGACGACGACGGCGCTGGGCGTCCAGGCGGCGCTGGGCGAGGGGGCCGGCGTCTCCTCCTCGCTCCCGGAGAACCCGGTCGAACAGAAACGCGAGGTCGTCGCGGAGGGGCTGGCCGCGAGCGGACTCGACGAGGGCGACGCGGCGAGGGATCCGAAGGTGGCGATCCGCCGGATGGGCGACCCCGTCCTCGCCGTGGCCGCGGGGACCGCGCTGGGGTGTCTGGAGACCGACACCGCCGTGACGCTGGCCGGCGGGACCCAGCTCACGACCGTGGCGGCGCTGTTGCGCCACGCGGGCGTCGAGCAACCCCTCGAACTGGCGACGACGGCGTTCGTGGCCGAGGACCCGTCGGTCGACATCGACGGGCTGGCCGACGCGCTGGACCTGTCGGTGACGGTCACCGACCCCGGGTTCGAGGCGGGTGACCACCCGGCGTTCGACGGCTACGTCGCCGGCGAGGCCAAGGAGGGCGTCGCGATGGGCGGCGCCCTCGCGCTCGCCCGCGCGACCGGCGTCCCCATGGCCGACGTTCGCGAGCGGGTGCTGGCGCGCTACCGGGCGCTCCCGGACCTATAATAGTGCCGTCATTTCCATGGTTGCGCGGCGGCCGACCGAACCGCAGTTCGGCCGGCACGCAAGACGAGCGCGCGACGCGAGTCAGACGTGCCGAAACCCTTTTTCCTGTCGGATGAGTTGATACGACAATGACCGGGCTGGACGAGTTTCTACAGGAGCTGGTGGCCGACGCGGACGCGGTCTGTCTGTTCTCGCCGGGGAAGTCCCACTACGAGGCCCTGGCGGACGACGGCGACGTGGTCGTCGTCGGGCCGAACAACGACCTGGAGGCCGACGCGTTCGTGGAGCTGCCGCTGGAGTTCGAGGACCTGCGCGAACGGATCCGGTTCGGCGTCGAGGGGGCCGTCGACAAGGGCCACGTCGACGAGGACGCCGAGCTGGTCTGTCTCGCGAAGGTGTTCGGCGAGGACGCCGACACGGTCGCGCGGGTCCGCGCCGACGAGTTCGACAAGTCGGGAGTCTACGACCTGTTCGCCAACTCCCGGGCTGAACCGTCGGTCATCCGGGATGTGCTGGAGGTGGCGGTCGAACTCGGCAAGAAGGGCCAGAAGGGCAAGCCCGTCGGCGCCCTCTTCGTCGTCGGCGACGCCGGGAAGGTGATGAACAAGTCCCGGCCCCTGTCCTACAACCCCTTCGAGAAGTCCCACGTCCACGTCGGCGACCCCATCGTGAACGTGATGCTCAAGGAGTTCTCGCGGCTCGACGGCGCCTTCGTCATCTCCGACTCCGGGAAGATCGTCTCGGCCTACCGCTACCTCGAACCCTCCGCCGAGGGCGTCGACATCCCGAAGGGGCTGGGCGCCCGCCACATGGCCGCCGGCGCGATCACGCGGGACACGAACGCCATCGCCATCGTCCTCTCGGAGAGCGACGGGCTGGTCCGGGCGTTCAAGGCGGGCGAACTCATTCTGGAGCTGGATCCGGAGGCGTACTGATGCAGATCGAGTGGCCCGAGGTCGTCCGGTCGATATTCTCGGAGCGCGGTGCCTTCGCCGTCTCCATCGCCGTCCTGTTCCTGGGCGTTCTCGGCAGCTACCTCGTCTGGCGGTGGACCCGGAAGTTCCTCAAGAGGGCCGGCGTCTCCGACGCCGTCGAGGGGACGCCCTTCGAGCGCACCGCCAGGAGCTTCGGCACCTCGACGGTCGGCATCGTCTCGACGATCGCCGCGATCTTCGTCTACGTCCTCGCGATCGTCCTCGCCGTCAACATCGCCCAGCTGGGCAACCCTGACCTGTTCTGGACGCGACTGGTCGGGTTCCTCCCCAGCCTGTTCGTCGCCGCGTTCGCGCTGATAATCGGCCTCATCGTCGGCGACAAGGCCAAACTCCACGTCAGCGAGCGCCTCCGGAGCGTCAAGCTCCCCGAGGTCAACGTCATCCCGGAGCTCGTCAAGTACAGCATCTTCTACGTCGCGATCCTCATCGCGCTGAGCCAGCTCGGCGTCGAGACGACCGCGCTGGTCGTCCTGCTGGGCGTCTACGCCTTCGCAATCGTCGTCGTCGCCCTCGTGGCGTTCTGGGACCTGCTCCGGTCGGGCGCCGCGGGCACCTACCTCCTGCTGCGCGAACCGTACAGCATCGGCGACCGCGTCCGCATCGACGACAGCGAGGGCATCGTCCAGGAGGTCGACATGTTCACCACGCGCATCGAGAGCGACGGCGAGGAGTACATCGTCCCCAACGGGAAGGTCTTCTCCAGCGGCATCGTGCGCGTCCGCGATTGAGCGAGGGGACCCGGCTGCGCCGGGGCAGGCGCCCCGCGGCCCACTCTCCGGCGCCTCACTCCTCGTCCTGCACGGTCGCCGGGACGCCGGCGACGGTCGCGCCCGGCGGCACGTCCTCGGCGACCAGCGAGTTGGCCGCGACCTGGGCGCCCGCGCCGATCTCGACGCCCGGGAGGACCACCGCGCCGGCACCGACCATCGCCCGCTCCCCGATCACGACCTCCCCGGTCCGGTATTCGTCCTGGAGGAACTCGTGGCAGAGGACCGTCGCGTCGTACCCGACGATTGCGTGGTCCTCGACGGTGATGAGGTCCGGCCAGAACACGTCGGGCGTCGACTCCAGCCCCCACGCGACGCCGGTCCCGACCGTGACGCCGATGCGCCGCAGCAGCCAGTTCTTCAGCCGCATGCTCGGGCAGACCCGACAGGCCAGAATGACGACGTAGTTGACCATCACCCGGAGCGGGTGGCGGGCGTCCGTCCAGTGGAAGATGGAGTTGTACGGCCCGGCGGTCGGGTGGCGGCTCACCCGGTCGTATCGCGGATTCGGGGCGTCGCCCGTCGGCTCAGACTCGCGGCCGCCGCGGGCGCCGTCGCTGTCCGACCCCCCGTCGCTGGCGTCCGCTCGCGTCTCGTCGCTCACGCCAGGCCGTTCGGACGCCGGCGTCTTGAATCTCGTCACATCCGTCGACACTGCCGCGAAAAAATGAGGTCGCGCGAGTCAGGCGCCCGCTTCGGTCGCCGTCGCTGTAGCGGTGCCTGCGGTGTCGGTCGCCGTCTCGGTGCCTGCGGTGTCGGTCGCCGTCCCGGTTCCGTCGTCGGCCGGGGTCTCAGTCGCCGTGCCGTCGGTCGGCGTTTCGGTCGCCGTCCCGTCCTCCGTCGGTGTCTCGGTCGCCGTGCCGTCGTCGGTCGGCGTCTCGGTACCGTCGTCGGTCGGCGTCTCCGTGCCGACGCCGTCCGTCTCGGTGCCGGGCATGTCGGTGGCGGTCCCGTTGTCGGTGGCCATCTCGGGGAGCGAGACGGTCATCGTCGCGTCCTCGACCGGGATGGCGGTGAACGAGGCGCCGGCGGGCGACTCGTCGGGGTTCGCGTAGCCGGCCGCGAACACGGAGTAGGCGGTGCCGCCCTCCACCGAGAGCTCGACGGTGGCGAGCACGTCGCCGGTCTCGTTGTCGCGGATCTCGACCGTGTAGTTACCGGCCGGGACGTTCGTGTAGTCCGTCGCGTTCCCGAACGTGAGGTTCTGTGCGAGGTAGGTCTCGTTCTCCTCCTGCTGGGCCGGCATCAGGTTGTCGACGCCGACGGTGTCGGTCGGCGTGCCGGTCGCGCCCGCCTCCGTCGCGGTCGCCCCTGCCTCGGTGGGCGTCGCGGTCGGCGAGCCCTGGGCGGTGCCCGTCTCGGTGGCCGTGCCGTCGTCGGCCGGTGTCTCAGTCGCCGTACCGTCGTCAGTCGGCGTTTCCGTGCCGTCGTCGGTCGGCGTCTCGGTCTCCTCGGTGTCGGTCGCGGTCTCCTCGGTCTCCGTCCCGGTCGCGGTGTCGGTCTCGGTCTCCTCGGTCGGGCCCTCGGTCACGACGATGTCGACCGCGGGCGCGTCCGGCGAGAGGTGGACGAGGCTGACCGCGGCGGTGTCGTTGTCCGGCTCCCAGGCGTCGTCCTCGAAGAGGACCGGCTGGAACTCGGTCTCGGACCCGGTCGAGAACTCGCCGCTGGCGGCGAGCGTCCCGACCGTCCGCGGTTCGAGCGTCAGGTTGCCATCGAAGAGGACGTTGCTCGGCTGGTCCGCGACCGCGATGGTCGCGTTGTAGGTGCCGCTCTCCAGGGTCAGGTACCCAGTCACGTCACCGAACGCCGCCCCCTCGACGACGGTCTCGTTGTCGATCGTCACGTCCACGGCCGGCGCGTCCGGGGACATGTGGGCGATCCGCAGATACGACGTGTCCTGGGTCTGTGTAGTTGTCTCCTCGTCTTCCTGCGCCGCGAACGAGGACGCCGCCCCGCCCGCCGCGAGCGCGCTCACGACGAGTGTCAGAGCGACGACTCCGACTATCGCTTTCGTGTACCTATCGTAAGTCATGCGACTGAGGGCAAGGCCGAGATACACTTTGTTATCCTCCGCCCACGGACCGTCCCCGAGCCGTAAGCTCGGGCAACCGCGACGGTCGCCGCGATAGGCCACTCCTTGTGTCACTTCGTCCCACGCACGCGCCGTCGCGCCGGACCGCGATGGACACACCGTCCGCGCTCCGGCCGCGGTCTCCGTTCGGTAACGCCGGGTTACCCGATCGTTCCGACCGAGGCCTGCCACCCTCGACGCCACGGAGCGGAGTCGGCGGCGCTTGCGACGCAATCGAACGCCGCAGGGTAGCGGATCCGGGGAAAACGGGGACTCCCATCCCGCTCCTGTCTTCCACGTACGGAATTCGACGCTACGATACGACCGCGCACCACTGTCGCCGGTATCGGCACCTTTCGGCACGACTGGTCCGGGTTCGGCCGCCACCGGCGATGCCCGATGTACTCGCGAGCGCGTACGGCTGGTTAGCCGTAATACACGGAGATACTCTTCTGGCAGTTCTTGCACGTGGCTTTCGTGTCGTAGCCGTCACCGCTGGAGTACACTTTCACTTTCCGTATCGTCGTGCTGGTGGTCGGGACGTTCGCGATCATCTCGTGGCCGCAGTTGGGACACGCTGTGTTTCGAACTGGCATATATACACACTCTCTCCGTTCGGACAAGGCAAGCGAACAGATACACTTGTATCTGTCCGTTACAGCAACTCTGTTCCCGGAGTGACCGGGGAACAGTATCGACTTCCGCCTCGGCCGAACGGTTTCTCGTGGCTATCCGGTTCGGATTCCGAAGAAGGCCGCAACATCGCGGCGCCGTCCTATGCGCCGGCCGGGATTTGAACCCGGGCCATGAGCTTGGAAGGCTCAGGTCCTACCACTAGACCACCGGCGCTCGTTCGATCGCACCCGGCAGTTTCGCGTCACGAACTAAGGGTGTTTCCTTTCAGTCCGGACCGGACCCGGAGAACGCCCCCGGGCTGTCCCCGGTCACTCGGCCCGGGCCACGCCGTAGCAGTTCCCGCTGGACACCTCGAACTCGACCAGTGCCAGCCCGCTGGCCGCCACGTCCGCGCGGAACTCCTCGGGGTCGTAGACGTGGTAGAACCGGTCGACGGCCTCCCCGCCGGGCAGCGTCCACTCGACGGTCGTGTCGAACCCCTCGCTCGCGTCGAAGCGGTCGTGTTCGGTCGACCACGCGCTCACGAGCGCCCGCCCCCCGTCGCTCAGTACCCGCGCCAGCTCGTCCAGGCTCGCCACCCGCCGCTCCCGCGACGGCAGGTGCGGCAGCGTCGCCACGAACACCCCCAGGTCCACGCGGTCGCTCCGGACGGGCAACGACCCCGCGTCGGCCTGTGCGAGGCCACACTCGAAGCCGCGCTCGCGGGCCCGCTCGCCGGCGGTCGCCAGCATCCCGCGGCTCAGGTCGACGCCCACGGCCCGCTCGCAGCGTTCGGCCAGCAACTCCGTGTGGCGCCCGTTGCCACATCCCACGTCCAGCCCGACACGGCCGGATCGGCCGTCGAGGAACGACTCGATCTCCGGCCAGGGGTACTCGCGGGTCTGCGAGAAGTGGTCGGCGATGCGGTCGTACGTCGCGCGGACCGAGTCGGCCGACGGATCGTCCGGCGCCGACGGATCGTCCGGCGCCGACGGCGGTTCCTCGGGCATCGGCTCCGGTCAGTCGTACTTCTCGGGGTAGGCCTCGCGGAGTAGCTCGGGCCGGTCGTTCAGCCGCTCGCGGACGGGCGCGATGACCTCGGAGATGGCCTCGCCGGCGGCGGGCTTGAGGTCGGCCGGGTGCAACTCGCCCGAGAGAAAGTCCTCCTCCAGCGGCTCGTAGGCGTCGTAGGTCAGGTCGCCGCCGTACTCCTCGGGGCGCTCGACGACGAGGCTCTCGCCGCGCTCGTCGAGGACGGGGAACACGAGGTACTCGAGGTACTCCAGCACGCCGTTGTTCTCGCGCTCGCCGGCCGGACAGTAGGCGTCGCCGATCTTCTCGAGGACCTCCTCGCGGGAGTCGGTGAGGTTGATCTTCGACTCCTCGAGCGAGGAGGACATCTTCTCGCCCGTGAGCCCCGACAGCAACGGCGCGAAGACGCAGACCGGCGCCTCGCCGCCGTGGTCGGGGAGGACCTCCCGCGAGAGCATGTAGATGCCGCGCTGGTCGATGCCGCCGTAGGCCACGTCGGCGTCGAGCGCGTCCACGTCGAGCGTCTGCATGAGCGGGTAGAGCAGGCCGCCCAGCTTGGGCGAGTCGGACTCGCGGACGACCTCGCTGCCGGCCCGCTGGGCGCGGGAGATGGTGGTCTCGGCGGCCATCCGAAGGAGTTCGAGCGTGTACTCCTCGTCGAGCTCGAAGTCGCTGCCGCGGACGAACGAGATCCGGTCGGCGTCGGCGCCGGCGGCATCGATCATCGCCTCGATGGTCGCCTCGTAGTAGGCCGAGCGGGCGTCGAGCAGGTCGAACGGGCTCTTGTTGTCGTCGAGGTGGGCGTGGAGGTCGGCGATCAGGACGGTCACGTCCATGCCGGCGCCGAGGAAGTCGGCGAGCTTGCGCATCGTGGTGAAGTGGCCGATGTGCATCTCGCCGGTGGGGGCGTAGCCGATGTACACCGACGGCCGCCCCTCGTCGAACAGCGCCTCCAGTTCCGATTCCTCGACGACCTCCGCCGTGTTGCGGGTCGCGAGTTCGAGTCGCTCGGCCGTGTCCATACCGAGTGGTCGCTCCGGCCGACAGTAAAGCGTTTCTTTCGGGTGTGACGGGCTATCACCGCCCCGATACGTTTTTGTCCCCCTTCGGACCCGGCAACACCACGGACGCTCCCCGTACCTCACTACTCTGCCAAATTGATTTACCGAACGAATCCCACTAGTGAACGATGGGTCTCTCGACCGGGTGCGAACGGCTGGACGAACTGCTCGGCGGCGGCGTCCCGGACAGGCGGAGCCTCCTCGTGTCCGGGCCGCCGGGGACCGGCAAGACGACCCTGGGCATGCAGTTCCTCCAGGCGGGACTCGACGACGGCGAGGACTGCCTGTTCGTCAGCACCGAGCAGACGATCGACGAGCTCGCGGACACGTTCGAGCCGTACCCGTTCGACCTCGAAGCCGAGGGGCTGACCGTGATCACCGTCCACTGCGAGCCGGGGGACACGATGGAGCGGGACGACGACCTGGTCGTCCGCACGCTGGAGGGCGGCGACCGCGCCGTCACCGAGTGGTTCGACCTCCCGTTCACCCGGGAGAACGTCGTCCACTACCTCTCGGAGTACGGCCCCCGCGACCGGATCCTGCTGGACAGCCTCTCGGGGCTGCGGCCGATCGCCGCCGACGAGATCTCCTTCTGGCGCTCGACGTACGACCTGATCCGGCTGTTCTCGGACACGTTCGACGCCACGTCCCTGCTGACCGCCGAGGACAGGAACACCGGCGACAGCGTCGCCAGCGAGCTGCTGCGGTACGCGACCCACGGGGTGGTCGAGCTGTCGTGGGACGAGCGGGCCAACCAGCGCCACCGCTTCCTGCGCGTCGAGAAGCTCCGCGGCCGCGACCACGACACGCGGCGGCACAAACTCGTCTTCGGGGAGTCGGGCGTGACCGTCCAGCCGACACAGCGCACGCCGCCGAGCGCGCTCCTGGCCCACGACCACCTCTCGACCGGCGTCGACGCGCTCGACGACCTGCTCGGCGGTGGCCTCGTCCGCGGTGGGTTCACCCTCCTGTCACACGACGGGACGACCGGCTACTACACGATCAACACGCGGATGCTGGCCAGCGCCCTCGACGCGGGGATGGCCGTGGCCGTCGCGCTCCCGGCGGCGGTCTCGCTCTCGCAACTGGACCGCTACTGGACCGACGCCGACTGGACCGTCGCGGACCTGCTCGACGACGACCGGCTGTTCGTCCTCGAACTCGTCGAGAGCAACGGCTGCGACCACCGGAACGTCCTCTCGTACGACGACGAGCAACGCGACTGGGACCGGCTGATGGAACTGTCCTACGAGCGCAGCGGCGACCGCCCGCTGTTCGCGCTCGTCGACACCGAACCGCTGCTGGAGCGGGTGTCGCGCGAGCGCGTCCGGGCGGTCCGCTACCGCGCCGCGGCCCGCTACACCGAAGAGGACGACGTGGTCGTCTACACGATCAACCCAGCCGTCCAGGACACCGCGCTCGTCGAGTTCCTCGTCGACACGAGCAACCAGACGATCCGGATCGAACGGGGCGACGACGGCATCGAGTGGCTCACGCTACGCAAGTCGCCGACGGGCTCGCCCGGGACGAGCAAGGTGGTGGCCTACGACGAGACCCCGCCGTACGTCGACCTGGTGTAACCGCGGAAAAGGGGCGGCTCAGGCGCTTGCCTTCTCGACGAGCTCGACGGCCTCGGCGTCGACGGCCTCGGTGTCGAGGAAGTTGGGGATGTAGTCCCGGCGCTGGTAGGTCTCGCGTTCGTCCTCGGTGCCGACGGTACACCACAGCTGGGGCTCGTCGGGGCCGTGCCACTCGCCCTGGCGGGCGACGCCGAAGACGACCAGCTCCTCGCCGTCGACGGAAATGACGGCGTCCTTCCGGAATCCGGGGTCCCCGTGGACGATGAGCTTCTTCATGCCTGCCGATTCGACGGAGGCGTACTTAGTGACTTCGAAGCCCGCCGCCCCCAGCGCCCCCTGTCTGTCCGGTTTCCCGCCGTCCTCGGGCGGCGAAAGGATCCGGAGGTGTGAAAGGGGACATTATGTGTTAAGCGGTAACGTATATCAGTTCCTGCGAACGCGGGAGTCCCGTGGCGAGCGAGTACGTCCGAGCGCTGATGAGTCGCCCGCTGGCGCGCCGCGTCGGCCGCCCGGTCGCCGCGTTCGCGGCGCTGGTGGTCGCGGGCGTGACCGGGTTCGGCGCCCTCGCGGGTGTTGGTGCCGTCGAGGCGCTGTTCTGGCTGCTCGACCCGACGAGCATCGAGATATTCATCGCGTCCCACGACGCGCCGGCGCGGTCGCTGCGGGCGTTCGCGCTCGTCGTCGAGTCGGGCCTGATCCTCTCGGGGCTGTGGATCGGCGAGACGGTCGTCTCGGCGGCGTTCGGCGGACAGATAGGAACGGAACTCAGACGGATGCAGGTCGAACGAACCATCGAGGAGACGGGACAGCACGTCGTCGTCTGCGGGTACGGCACCTTCGGCAAGACCGTCGCACGACGACTGAACGAGCGGGACCGGCCGGTCGTTGTGGTCGAGTCGGGAGAGAGCCAGTACGAGCGCGCCCTGGAGGACGGGCTGCTGGCGGTCCAGGGCGACGCCCGCCGCGAGGAGTTGCTCGTCGAGGCCGGCGCCGAACGGGCCGCCGCGGTCGTCGGCGCCGTCGACGACGCGAACGTCAACATCCAGGTCGCTATCACAGCCGGCGAGATCGCGCCCGAGGCGCGGGTCGTCGTCCGCGCGGGCGACGAGATGTACGAACCGGTCGCCCGCCGCGCGGGCGCCGACGAGGTGATCGTCCCCGAGGTCGTCAGCGGCGAACAGGTGACGACCACGCTGTAGGGACGACGACGCTTGGGGAGGCGACGCCTGTGGACGACGCGGGACCCGAGCCCGAGACCGCACGAACCCGGCGTGTGCGCCGCGATCCCAGGGGACAGCCGGGTCGAGTCGGCGGTTTCGGTCGCCGCGACCGGTGCGAACCAAACGGGTTTTAAGCGGGGATGTCCAAGTCGACCGCAAGGTCGATATCTATGGAGATGCCACGCCGATTTAACACGTACTGTCCGCACTGCGACGAGCACAACGAACACGAGGTCGAGCGCGTTCGGAGCGGTCGCACCTCGGGGATGACGAAGGTCAACGGGCGCCAGGCCGAGCGGACGCGCTCGGGCTACGGGAACGCGGGCAAGTTCTCGAAGGTCCCGTCCGGCGGGAAGCCGACCCAGAAGACGGACCTCAAGTACCGCTGCTCCGACTGCGGCAAGGCCCACCTCCGCGAGGGATGGCGCGCCGGGCGACTCGACCTCCAGGACTAACGATGGCAGGAAACTTCTTCAGCGTCGCGTGTCCGGACTGTGAGAACGAACAGATCGTGTTCGGCAAGGCCGCGACCGAGGTCGCCTGCGAGGTCTGCGGGCACACGCTCGCGCGACCGACCGGCGGCAAGGCGGCCATCGAGGGCGAGGTCCTAGAGACCGTCGAGGCACGATAATGAAATACAGCGGCTGGCCCGACCCCGGTGAACTCGTGGTCGGACGCGTCGACGAGATCGAGGACTTCGGCGTCTTCGTCGACCTCCAGGAGTACGAGGACAAGCGCGGCCTCTGTCACATCAGCGAGGTCGCCTCCGGGTGGATCAAGAACGTCCGCGACCACGTCTCTGAGGGGCAGACGGTCGTCGCGAAGGTGCTCGACGTCGATCAGGGGTCCCAGCAGATCGACCTCTCGATCAAGGACGTCAACGACCACCAGCGCAAGGACAAGATCCAGGAGTGGAAGAACGAGCAGAAGGCCGACAACTGGATGCTGCTGGCGTTCGGCGAGGACATCGACGACGAGAGCTACGCCGCCATCGCCAACGAGCTGCTCGCCGAGTTCGGCTCGATGTACGAGGGCTTCGAGCAGGCCGCCATCCACGGCGAGGAGGCCCTCGAGGACACGGATCTGGACGACGAGGAGGTCGAAGCCATCGTCGAGACCGCCCGGGAGAACGTCTCGGTACCCTACGTCAACGTCACCGGCTACGTCACGCTGGAGTGTCCCAGCGGCGACGGCGTCGACGTGATCAAGGAGGCCCTGCAGGCCGCCGAGGGCAACGGGTCGATTCCCGAGGAGGTCCAGCTCGAGGTCACCTACGTCGGCTCGCCGGAGTACCGCATCCAGGTGCAGGCGCCCGACTACAAGACCGCCGAGTCCCACCTCGAGGAGAGCGCCGACCGTGCCGTCGCCGTCGTCGGCGACCACGGCGGCTCCGGCCGCTACCACCGCGAACGCGAAGAAGAGACGGAGTGACCGTCCCCTCGCGGCCCGCCGCCACGGCGGCCCGCCACCACTTCTCATGAAATCCGACATCCTCGTCTGTTCGGCCTGGCGGGCGGAGCACGAGCGGCCGCGCTACACGCTCTCGGAGACCTGTCCGGACTGC
Organism: Halosimplex halobium; assembly: GCF_051414055.1. NCBI lineage: Archaea > Methanobacteriati > Methanobacteriota > Halobacteria > Halobacteriales > Haloarculaceae > Halosimplex > Halosimplex halobium. Next base: position 1,885 of record NZ_JBLKNX010000005.1, on the reverse strand, counting down.
GGTGCGGAGGCGGTCAACTCCGCGCCCGCGCCCTTCTCGCCGGAGGATAACTACGGCGAGTATCGACGCGCACTTAAGGAGCGGCGCCGGGACTAGCGCGCATGGACGAATTCGAACGCGAGTCGCTGGGCGAGGTCGACCTCGACGACCCCGTACTGGTCGAGGGGCTACCGGGCGTGGGGCACGTCGGCAAGCTCGCCGCCGAACACCTCCTCGAAGAGCTGGACAGCGAGCTCGTCGAGCGGGTCCACTCGACGCACTTCCCGCCGCAGGTCAGCGTCGACGAGGGGCGCACGCAACTGGCCGGCGCGGAGTTCCACGGCGTCCGCCCCGAGGACGGGCAGGACATGCTCGTGCTCACCGGCGACCACCAGGCCCAGGACAACACCGGTCACTACGGCCTGACCGACACCTTCCTCGACGTGGCCGACGACCACGGCGTCGCCCGCGTGTTCGCGCTGGGCGGCGTCCCGACGGGCGAACTCATCGAGGAGTACTCCGTGCTCGGCGCCGCGACGGCCGACGCGGTCGTCGACGACCTCGAAGACGTGGGCGTGGAGTTCCGCGAGGACGAGCCCGCTGGCGGCATCGTCGGCGTCAGCGGCCTGTTGCTGGGCCTCGGCGAACGCAGGGGCTTCGAGGCCGCCTGCCTGATGGGCGAGACCAGCGGCTACCTCGTCGACCCCAAGAGCGCACAGGCCGTCCTCGAAGTGCTTCAGGAGGTCGTCGACTTCGACGTCGACTACGCCTCCCTGGAGGAGCGGGCCGACGAGATGGAGGAGGTCGTCCGCAAGATCCAGGAGATGGACCAGGGGACGCCCGCGGCCTCCGACGAGGACCTGCGCTACATCGGCTGATCGGTCACCTTCCCCTCGACGGTCGGTCCGTCGACCGTCCGCTCCGACTCCCGACCCGCCGGCGAGACTTTGATAGTCGAGCGACGCCAACGCTCGCGCGTGGTACACGACGCGGTGTTCGGGTTGCCCCACTGGCTCGTCGTCGGCCTCGGTCTCGGCGTCGCGAGTAGCGTCCTCGCCGCAGTCCTGTTCGTCGCCGCCGACCGGCTCTATCCCTCCCCGCGGGCCCACCGGCGCCGCGACGACGGCGAACACCGTCGCCGCGGCGAACTCCGGGACTACCTCGACGCGATCGGCGAGTCCTACGCCGAGGACCACTTCGTCGAGGGCCAGCATATCGCCTTCTACCTCCCCGAGCGCGACGTGGCGATCACTTTCGACGCCCACGCCTACTACCGCATCGACCGCTCGCCGACCCACCCGGTCCTCGTCGAACACGAGATGCCCGGCGTCCACCTCGGCGACCGGCTCCCCTTCGAGGTGCCCGACGTGGACTTCGGGCCCGAGGAGGCCGACGGCGAGCACCGCGACCCCGCCACGGCCGCGTTCGAGGAACTCGGCGTGTCGGCCTCCGCCAGCCTGGACGAGGTGAAAGCCGCCTACCGGCGGAAGGTCAAGGAGGTCCACCCCGACCAGGGCGGCGACGAGGACGAGTTCAAGCGCGTCCGCGAGGCCTACACGACCGCGAAACGCCACGCCGGGTAGCCGCGACGCGTCTCGCCCCCGACGAGGGACACGGTTTTCATCCGGAGCGGGACACGCGACACATCTGGACGAGTGAGACACCGCTCGCCGTCGAGCGGTGGCTACCGAGTTCGCTACCGCCCGCAGAAAGTGTGAAACGGGGGTCGGAAACCGCGTCGCGTCGGGGACGGGCGTCGTCAGGCGGACGACTCGCCGGACTCGTCGTCTTCGTCGTCGTCGACGTCCTCGAAGTCGGCGTCGACGTACTCCTCGCCCTGGCCGCCGGCCGCGCCGCCGGCGCCTGCAGCGCCGCCCGGACCGGCGCCGCCCATGCCGCCGGCGCC